>NZ_JBGCUL010000933.1:0-1716 GCF_054177685.1 Pseudomonas sp. P5_A2_2 | reverse complement strand
CCTGTATTGAAGCACCTGTACCGGCGTTTGTCCGCCCGGTTATTACACGCCTTTCATCGAATCGAAGGCCTTCATCAGCTCGTTCATGCGGGCCTTGCAATTGCTCTGTTGCGGACTGCTGGCGCGCAACGCGTCGAGCGCGCGGTCAATGGCCTTGTCCACTACATGCCAGTCGCTCGCAGCGCGCGGCTTGATGCCAGCTTCGGCGGAGTCCCAGGCGCTCTCCAGGTCCTTGATGCGGGCTTTCGCACCCGGCAGATCGTTTTTATCGACGATCGCGGCTACGTCGGCGGCGATAGTACGGAACTCGGACAGGTCACCCAGTTTTGAACCGGATTGGGTTTGGGCACTCATCGCACCGGATGTGGCGCCCGCAGCAGGTTTGTCGGCGGGTTTCGAGCAGCCGGCGGCGATGCTCAGCAGAAAGATCGACGAGACAATGGCGACGTGACGAATGATGTTTTGAAAAGGGCGCATGACGATTCCTTGATGGACTATTAAGTGTTACTGAGTGACGGGCTTGCGGTTGCCGACGCTGATCTGCGCTACCGCAACCAACAGGACGATGACGCACAGGAAGATCGCGCTGGTCCAGGTGGCGCCCATGCCGAGGCCACCGTAAGTCTTGGACTGGGTCAGCAAGTCGCCCAGAGAAGCACCGAACGGACGGGTCAGGATGTAGGCGACCCAGAATGACCGCACCACGCTGGCCCCCAGGCGCCAGGCTACTAATGTCGCGGCGAGCAGCGCGGCGAAAATCACCGCGCCGAGGGTGAAGCCCAGACCCAGGGCCTCGGTGGCCAGGTCACCGGCTGCCGTACCGAGGGCAAAGGTGCAGAGCACGGTCGTCCAGTAGAACCACTCCCGGCGCGGGGTGACGATCTCGCGGATCGACAGGTTGTGCTCCACCCGGTACCAGACGAGAAAATTGAGTGCCAGCAGGACTGAAAACACGGCGGTGCTGGTGTACAGGCTAACGTCGAGTACATCGGTCAGGATGTCGGTGAGCTGCGTCCCGACGATGCTCACCAGCACCACGGTCAGCCAGTAGATCCAGGGCGAACAGGCGGTTTTGCGCGTCTGTATGAAGAGGGCGATGGCCAGCAATGTCGCCATGCCGACGCTGGTCCAGCCCAGGCCGAGGCCGGCATCGACGGCGAGAAAGTCCGCGCCGGTTTCACCCACCGTCGTGGACAAGATCTTGATCACCCAGAATGACAGGGTCACCTCGGGTACTTTGTTGAGCCATCCGGCTGTAACGGGTTTCATGGGCGGGTTGCCTCTCCTGTGCAGCGCCGAAGTTGCGCAAGGGAGACGATACGGGTCGAAACTTAGCTGAGACTGAGGGGCAGGGAAGTCGAGCGGTTTCTGATACGGCTTCGAGTCAGAGTAAAAGCCAACTCGAAGATTTAGCGTCACGATGTGTTTCGCCTTACTCAGAAATTTCATTTTTACCCGCCCAATGGGCATCGACCTCGAAAGTTGAGTGCGGGCAATGAAGTATCCCGCTTATATACGCCAATGATGCACACGGGAGGCGTTGATTGCGCCCAGGCAGCTTTTGCGCACGACGCAACATGACATTGCGCCATGTCCGTATTCTCTCGGTGGGGCGTGCCGCCTACTTTGTGACCTGACAATCATCAGGCGGGTGACCTTCATTGGAAAGTCACCGCGGTCGAACCTCAGGAGTTCATGGCATGAGCGTTTCAACCA
>NZ_JBGCUL010000932.1:0-1716 GCF_054177685.1 Pseudomonas sp. P5_A2_2 | reverse complement strand
CCAGTGCGGTGAACACGCTGAACACTGCCAGGACTGCGGCAACGGTGCGGGTACGATAACCGGCGATCAATGCCAGGCCACCGCCGATCTCGACAATGATCGCCAGCGCCAGCGCCAATTGTGGAAGCGGAAGCCCGACCGAACCGATGTAGCCGACCATCATTGCCGGAGCGGCGAGTTTCGAAAAACCGGAAAGGATGAAGATTGCACTGAGCAGTACGCGGCCGATCAACGAGGCCGAGGATTGGGTCACATCGGAACGGGTCTGTTCAGAGGTGGTTGATTGAGCGATGTTTGCAGAAGTCGTCATGGGGTATTTCCTTCAAAGTTTGCGCGACTCGCCATGAATCGCCGCTATGAAGAAATCTTGCGCCTCACCGGTTAATCTGAATAGCTGACTAATTTAGATCATTAGATTCGATAAATTAGAAAAGCAGACCCACGTAGCCGGTATAGGAGTTCAATCGTGCAATTTGCCAAGCGCCGTCTGATTCAAGGAAACAGCCATGATCTCTGACCCGGGAACACCGACGCTGGACCAACTGCGCGTGTTCCTGACGGTCGTGGAAGTCGGCAGCTTTGCGGCGGCCGCCAGAAAACTGCACCGCGCCACTTCGGTCATCAGCTACTCGATCGCCAACCTTGAAATGCAGCTCGGTGTGTCGCTATTCGACCGCCAGACAACCCGCAAACCCCAGCTCACCGATGCCGGTCGCACCGTTCTGGCCGAAGCCAGGACCATTGCCAACGGCATCCATGGACTACGCGCCAAGGTCAAAGGCTTGCTTCAGGGGCTCGAAGCCGAAGTCCACGTGGTGCTCGATGTCATGCTGCCCCCCGAGCGCGTGGTGGATGCACTCAAATCCTTTCGCGAAGAGTTCCCTACGGTTGCCCTGCACTTGCATATGGAGGCGCTCGGTGCCGTCACCGACCTGGTGATCAACGGTGGCGCGATCATCGGTGTCAGTGGCCCCATGAACGAGGGCATCGACGGTATCGAAAGAATTGGCGTCGGCAGTGTCGAGTTGATTCCGGTGGCGGCGCCGAATCATCCACTGGCATCAAGCGATGTGAATATTCCGGGCGCCGGGCGAGAGTTCACGCAACTGGTGCTGTCCGACCGCTCGCTTCTGACCAAGGACAAGGATTTCGCCGTCCTCAGCAACCGCACCTGGCGCCTGGCGGACCTGGGCGCCAAGCACATGCTGCTGCGTGAAGGYATTGGCTGGGGGAACATGCCCCGTCCGATGGTCGAGGAAGACCTGCAGGCCGGTCGGCTGGTACGTCTGAACCTGCCGGAATACCAGAGCGGGATTTATGCCTTTGACGTCATTTACCGCACGGATCTGCCACCAGGACCGGCCGCGAGATGGCTGATTGAGCGATTCGTTCAACAAAGCTCAGCGCAGGAGGCATCCGCTTGAGGGGGCACTTGTCGATTCACGACTCGTCGGCAACCACTCTCACTCTGTGGCAATCGGACGGCCCAAGTTTTTGACCGCTCGAGGAGCGAACTTCTATCGGCATCAGGGACTGGCCGAACGCATTGTCCAACAACACAGAACGGGTCTCTTCCCGCGTGAACAGGAAACGTTCGCCCCACTGCCTCATGCTGACCACCACCGGAAAGATCTCCCGTCCTTTCTCCGTCAGGACGTACTCCTTGTAGGCACTGCCATCCGAAGCAGGTTGAACGTCGAATACACCGACCTCAAC
>NZ_JBGCUL010000931.1:0-1717 GCF_054177685.1 Pseudomonas sp. P5_A2_2 | reverse complement strand
GTCGTGGCCTGTACAACTTCGATCACTTAAGCATCGAATACTTCGGCGATACCGACGTGGCGCGCCAGGTGCTGCGCGGTGGCGCCTATGACTACAACCGGGAATTTTCCGCCACCGCTTACTCCATCGGCTACGACAGCCCGGCCCTGAGCGACGGTCGCCTGCAAAAAGCCCACCTCGCCACCGCGGCACCGCAGCCGGCCCAGGGTTTTGTGTTCAATCTGCAAAAGCCCATGTTCCAGGACCGTCGCGTGCGCCAGGCGCTGGCGATGCTGTGGGACTTCGAGTGGAGCAACCGGCAGATGATGCGTGACATGTACATCCGCCAGCAGAGCTTTTTCTCCAATACCGATCTTGCGGCCCGACAACTGCCGGATGCGGGTGAGCTGGCGATTCTCGAACCGCTGCGCGGGAAGATTCCCGACGAAGTCTTCACCAAGGTGTTCGAAGCGCCGAAGACCGATGGCAGCGGCGTGATCCGCGACAAGCAACTGCAAGCCCTGGACTTGCTCGAACAGGCCGGCTGGAAACCCGATGGCGACCAACTGGTCAATGCCGACGGCGAGCCGTTGAGCTTCACGTTCCTGATCAGCCAAAACGGCATGGACCGTCTGCTGTTGCCCTATAAACGCACGTTGAAACAGATCGGCATCGACCTGAACATCCGCCGCATCGACTCCTCCCAGTACGTCAATCGCCTGATGAGCCGCGACTACGACTTGATCGTCACCGGCTACCCGGTCACCACATCTCCGGGAAACGAACTGCTCAATTATTTCGGTTCGGCGGCGGCCACCGACCCGGGATCAAACAACTACATGGTGTTGAAGAACCCGGCAGTGGACACCCTGATCACCGGGCTGATCCATGCCAATACCCAGGCTGACATGCTGCATTACGCTCATGCCCTGGACCGGGTGCTGCAATGGAATTACTACTGGATTCCCAACTATTACCCGCCAGGCACCTCGACGGTCTGGTGGAATCGCTTTGGCATCCCGAACGTGCAGGCGAGCAATGACGAAGCCATCGAGAGCTGGTGGGAGATGAGCACCACGCCATTGACCAACCAACAGATGACGGCCGAGCGTATCAGCCGTGGCAAACCCGGAGGGCCGCACTGATGTGGGCTTACATATTGCGGCGCCTGCTGCTGATCATTCCGACGCTGGTGATCATTCTTCTGGTCAACTTTGTCATCGTCCAGGCCGCACCGGGCGGGCCGGTCGAACAGGCCATCGCACACCTGCAAGGCATTGGCGGCGCAGCAGTTGGCGGCGGCGGTTCCGGCGAAGCCATGAGTGGCAAGTCCAGGGCCAGTCGCGGGCTCGATCCGCAGCTGATCAAGGACATTGAAAAACAGTACGGCTTCGATAAACCGGCACACGAACGCCTCTGGCTGATGCTCACCAGCTACGCACGCCTGGACTTCGGCAAGAGCTTCTTTCGCGGCGCCACCGTCACCGACCTGATCCTCGAAAAAATGCCCGTGACCATTTCCCTCGGGCTCTGGGCGACGCTAATCACCTATCTGGTGTCGATTCCCCTGGGCATCCGCAAGGCCGTGCACCATGGCAGCCAATTCGACATCTGGAGCAGTACCGCGATCATCATCGGCTATGCCATGCCGGCGTTCCTGTTTGCGATGTTCCTGATCGTGGTCTTTGCCGGTGGCACTTCGCTGAACTGGTTCCCGGTTCGCGGACTGGTCTCGGAC
>NZ_JBGCUL010000930.1:0-1718 GCF_054177685.1 Pseudomonas sp. P5_A2_2 | reverse complement strand
ACATTACCGTTGCCTGTGAAGCCGCAATCGCGAGCAAGCTCGCTCCCACAAGGGATTTTCGGTGAATTCAAATTCGAGTCAGCAACAAACACAAAAAAGACCGTGACGACATGCCTGAATCAACCTTTCTGAACAACGAAATTCGCGACTGGCTGATGGATTGCGGCCTGTTCAATCAACTGCTGCCGGCGGACTTCGTCGCGGCTTCGGGCTACTTCAGTATCAGCACCATTGCCCAGGGCGAGGAAATCTTCCAGGAGGGTGATGCCGGCAGCTTCATGTGCATCATCCACACAGGTCAAGTGGCAGTGCAGAAAGCCACCGCCGACGGGCAACGCGTCACCATCGCCACGTTGCGCAGCGGCCGCTCGTTCGGCGAAATGGCCGTGCTCGACGGCGAACGGCGCTCGGCCAGTTGTGTGGCCGCCAGCAACTGCCAGTTGCTCAATCTGGGCAAGGACTCGCTGGAAAAGATGCTCAACGATGCACCGAAAATCGCCGCCAAGATCATCCGTGCCCTCGCCGTATCCCTGTCCAAACGCCTGCGCATGGCCGACGGCCAACTGCTTTCGCAGCAGGTCTAGCCACCCGGCGACTTGGGTTTCGGCGGATTGGGCGCAAGGCCCGGTATCGGTTGATCCTTGGTCGGCGGGCTCGGCATTTCAATCGGCACCAACGGCGGGCCGCTACTGCCGGGTCCGACTTTAGGCAAAGGCGCCGGGCTGATTTGCGGGTACGGCGTGGGCGTCGCGGTGCCGGGCGAACCGGGTATCGGCGCGGGGCTGACGGGAATCGGTTGCAGCTGTTGAGCCTGCACTGCAGTTATCGAGAGCGCGGCCAGGGCAATGACCGTTAGAATGGTGCGCTTCATCAATGGCTCCGTTGACCTTGTCGTCATAAACAGGCTACTCCCAACTGCGTCTGTTTGCCCTCCCGTGTTCTGCCAATTTTCTTCAAGTGAGCCCCATGAAACGTTTCGTTCTGCTGGACACCACTCCCATTCCTGAAAACGGCGGTGCCCTGTGCCTGTTCGAATACGGCGAGGATTTTGTCATCAAGATCCAGGGCGGCGATGGCGGACAATTGATGAATACGCGCATGCACGGCTCCGAAGATGCCCTGGCCGAGATCCCGTGTCGCAAAGTCGCCGGTCGACCGGATTCACGGGTGCTCATCGGTGGCCTGGGCATGGGCTTCACTCTCGCTTCGGCGCTCAAGCACCTGGGCAAGACCGCCGAAGTGGTGGTTGCTGAATTGGTGCCTGGCGTTGTGGAATGGAATCGCGGGCCACTCGGCGAGAAAGCCGGAAACCCGCTTCAAGACCCGCGGACCGTGATTCGCATGGAAGACGTGGCCAAAGTCCTGCAAGCCGAACCCCAGGGTTTCGATGCCATCATGCTCGATGTCGACAACGGCCCCGAAGGCCTGACCCAGAAAGCCAACAGCTGGCTGTACTCCGCCGGCGGCCTCAGTGCCTGCGCCAAGGCCCTGAGACCAAAAGGTGTGCTGGCCGTCTGGTCGGCCAGCGCGGACCGGCAATTTTCCGACAAACTGAAGAAAGCCGGCTTCAAGGCCGAGGAAGTGCAGGTCTTCGCCCATGGCAACAAAGGCACCCGCCACACCATCTGGATTGCCGAGAAGCTCAAGGGCTGAGCTAAACTTCGCTTAATACCGTCATTAGTCATTTTACAAAGGTGAACCCATGAGTTCGTCCACCC
>NZ_JBGCUL010000929.1:0-1719 GCF_054177685.1 Pseudomonas sp. P5_A2_2 | reverse complement strand
GTGCCGGATGGCGTCCTGCGAGCGGAAATCGATGCCTCGTGGCGACGCAGCCTGAGCCATGGCGTGCATTTCAATGCCAAGCACGAGCTGGCACAGGAATCGAGTGCCAGCCTCGACGTGTTGCTGGCCAGCAACCGCTTGCTGATCGACGCCGCGTTGCCGGCGATCGATTACCTGGCCGAGCGTCAGGGCAAGGAAGGGCTGATCATCCTGGCCAACTCCGACGCCACCATCCTCGCCGTCGAAGGCCGCGCCGACCGTCTCAAGGGCAGCGGCCTGCAGGACATCACCCTCGGCGCCTGCTGGAGCGAAGCGGTACGCGGCACCAACGCCCTCGGCACGGCACTGGTGGAAGCCCGGCCGACCCTGATCGATTGCGGCGAACATTATCTGGATCGCCTCAGTGATTTTTCCTGCACCTCGGTACCGATCCATTGCCCCCAGGGCGACATTCTTGGCGTCCTCGACCTGACCCGCGAAGGCCCGCTCGGCCGCGCCCACGACAGCACTGCGTTGCTGGCCATGGCGGTCAGCCAGATCGAAAGCCGCGTCTTTAACACAAGCTATCCGGACGAAATCGTCCTGGCCTTCCACAGCCGCAGGCAGTATCTGGAATCCCCGTGGCAAGGCCTGCTGGCCGTGAGCCTCGGCGGGCAGATCCTCGCGGTCAGCGCCCAGGCCTGCCAGTTGCTCCACGCCGAACGCTCGGCCCTGGTCGGTCGGCGCTGCGAGGAGTTTCTCGGCGTCGACGGCCYGCAATTGTTGGCGCGCCTGCATCAGGGCGGGGCCGGCAGCCTGCAAACCGCCAAGGGTGAATTCTTCTACAAAACCCTGCGCGCGCCGCAACGCTCGATCAACGTCAGCAGCCCGCCGCGCACTGCGGCGATAACTGCCAAGGCACAACCGGATCTGGAAGCGCTGGCCGGCAGCAATACACGCTATGCCCGTGCCTTGCGCATGGCCCGTCAAGGCCTGGCCAATGAGCTACCCGTCTTGTTGCTGGGTGAAACCGGCACCGGTAAAGAGGTTATCGCCCGCGCCCTGCACATGGCCGGAGCGCGCTGCGACAAACCCTTCGTGGCGGTCAACTGCGCGGCCATTCCCGAAGGCCTGATCGAGTCCGAACTGTTCGGCTATCGCGAAGGCGCGTTCACCGGTTCACGCCGGGGCGGCATGGTCGGGCGCCTGCAGCAGGCCCATGGCGGCACCTTGTTCCTCGATGAGATCGGCGACATGCCCCTGGCCTTGCAGGCCCGACTGTTGCGGGTATTGCAGGATCGCAAGGTCGCGCCCCTGGGCGCAGGCGAAGAGCAGGACATCGACGTCGCGCTGATCTGCGCCACCCACCGCGACCTCAAGCGTCTGGTGGAAGAAAAACACTTTCGCGAGGACCTGTTCTACCGGGTCAACGGTATCAGTGTGATGCTCCCGGCCCTGCGCGAACGCGAAGATTTCGCCGCGCTGGTCAGCCGCATGCTGACGACACTGGGCGCCCCCAACGCGGTCCTGCACGACGACCTGAATCGCTTGCTCGGCGGTTATCACTGGCCGGGCAACATCCGCCAACTGGAGATGGTCCTGCGCACCGCGCTGGCCATGCGCGAACCGGGTGAAACCGTGCTGACCCTCGACCACTTGCCCGACAGCATGCTCGACGAGTTGACCGCCAGCGAACGGCCCCAGGCCGGCAGCATCCGGGAAAACGAACTGGAGCTGATC
>NZ_JBGCUL010000928.1:0-1720 GCF_054177685.1 Pseudomonas sp. P5_A2_2 | reverse complement strand
CTATGGAAGTAGCGCAAGTCACTGGTGAGCACTCCACCGGCCAAGGGCAAGTCGTGTTGGATGCCTGCGAAGTTCTGGCGATAAAAGTTATCGAGCTCGCCATAGAAATAGCTCAGACGGAGGTCCTTGCCCAATTTATATTCGGCACCGGCGTAGCTGAAATCTCCTGATTTATCCCCACTGAAACCGTCAGGTACGATCGGCATGCTGTCGGTAGAGTCCCGGAGTTTGAAACGGTCCAGGTATCCTCCGGTGACGGTAAGGTTTTCTATGTCGCTGCTGCTTATTTGGGTGCCTTGATAGGTCTGTGGCAACAATCTCGCATCGTTGTAAATCAGCACAGGGGTCTTGGGCAGCAAGGTGCCGTATTTGACGGTGGTCTTTGCAAGCCGTGCTTTTGCTGTAACACCGGCACTGGCAAACTCGTCGGCCGCCCGACCGTCATCATGAACCGGCAATAGTCCGGTACCGCTACGGCCACGGCCTGAGTCGAGCTTGACCCCAAACAGACCAAGGGCATCAATGCCAAACCCCATCGTCCCTTGTGTAAATCCTGACTGATAGTCCAGCAAGAATCCTTGAGCCCACTCAGTTCGCTCACTTTTTGCGGTTCTCGCTGCTCGTGCGCTCATGCCGTGCTCGTCACGAAAGTTTTCATTGAAATACACATTTCGTAGTTGCAGTTTAAGTTTGCTGTCATCGATAAAGCCTTCGGCGCTGGCACCGGCCATTGGCAACAAACCTAAAACGCAAAACAAAGCCTGACGGGAATGCAAAAAACTCATGGCAAATTACTCATTGTTGTTATTTAGAGTGCAGGACAGCGCGCGCCTCGCTAGTGAGGCTCGTTGGAAGACGGCATAAGATTTGGGTGAATCAGGTGAACAGGCTGATTGCCCCGGTTAACAAGGCCAGTGCAGTAACCACCAGGGAGGTGAGCACCGCCCATTTGACGGTGGCTTTCTGGAAGTCGCCAATATCGCGGTCGACCATTCCCACCAGCAACAGAGTAGAAGCGACCAGTGGGCTCATCAGGTGTACAGGCTGTCCGAGAATAGACGCCCGGGCGATCTCCACGGGATCAATGCCATAAGCTGCGGCCGCATTGGCCAGGATCGGCAATACGCCAAAATAGTAGGCGTCGTTAGACAGCACGAAAGTCAGCGGCATGCTGGTGATCGCAACGACCAGTGGGAACAGGTGCCCCCAGGACGGCGGAATCCAGTCGACGAGGGTTTGGGCCAAGGCGTCGACCATTTTTGTACCAGAAAAAATCCCGGCAAAAATCCCGGCTGCGAACACCAGTAACACGACGGTTATGGCGTTGCCCGAATGGGCAAGGATGCGTTCTTTCTGAATGTCCAATTGTGGATAGTTGATCATCAGCGCCAGAACGAAGCCGATCAGGAACAGAATCGCGGAGTGCATCAGCCCCATCACGAGAGCCGCCATCACTGCAGCTACGAGTAGCAGGTTGATGTACGCAAGCTTGGGACGCTTGTGCGGTGTGTCCTCAAGAATCGCCTCGATGTAGCAATCGCCGCCACCACTTTGCRGCTGAACATTGCCGATACGCTTACGCTCGGCACGGCCCAGCAAAAACGCGGTAAAGACTACCCACATCGCACCACCAATCATGGTCGGTAGCAAGGGCACGAAGTATTTACCCGCATCGAGGCCCAATGCCGCGATCGCGCGAGTCGCGGGGCCGCCCCATGGC
>NZ_JBGCUL010000927.1:0-1723 GCF_054177685.1 Pseudomonas sp. P5_A2_2 | reverse complement strand
CAGTCAGGGACTGTTGCGGCTGCGAATCCTGGGCAATTCCTTGGGCATTTTCGGCAGATGCTCCCAGCTGTTTGGCCAATGTCAGGGCTGCTTGCAACACCTCGATCACCTGCTGGCGTTCCAGTTGACCCGCACCGGCCTTCAGTTGAGCTTCAGCGGTCAGCAATAAACCTTTTGCTGCGCGCAATGCGCCGTGACCATCCGTACGCAACTCAAAACCTTCCCCTCTAGGTTTACCGCCACCATAGTGGCGTGGATGAGTGAGGTAACCCAGATGCAGCGCGCTATGTTCGTGATCACTCATTAGCGCCGCGCTGATTTGCGCAGTGGTGTCGTCAATGCGCAACTCGTTGGCTCGTGTACCCTTGAACTCGCGACTTTTGGTCGTCGCTACGGCGTTGAGCTTAGGCAGTTCATAGGGCGGCAGATTGGTCTCGCGGTAGGTGCGGCCCGTGGCGATAGGCTGATCCGGATCGCCATCCAGGAAGCTGATGATCAGTTCCTGATTGACCCGAGGCACGGCCATGGCGCCCCAGGTCGCCCCGGCCCAGCCCTGAGCCACACGAATCCAGCACGAACTCTGGTCGTTGTTTTTGTCCGCGCGATCCCACGGGAACTGCACCTTGACCCGGCCCCATTCATCGCAATAAATCTCTTCCCCTGGCGGGCCGACTACCGTGGCGATMTGCGGGCCGTCGATGCAGGGTTTGTCACGCAATGGGGCTTTCCAATCCGAGGTCCAGCGAATGGCTGTGGCCTGCATCTCGTAGGACGTGCCGCTGCCGCTGCCGAACGCTTCTTCCTCCAGGCTGCTGTGTTGTTTGCCTGCGTGGGTGATGGCGATGGTGCGCCAGCGGTCGTTGAAGTCTTCGCGCGGATGCTCGTTGAGGTCGAACGCCAACCCCGGTTGCAGGCGCGCATCGTCACCTGCCAGATGCGCCAGCTTGGCGTCGTTGCGTAGCGCCGCCAGGCGCGTCTTGGTGAAGGGCTTGCCGGCAATATCGCGCTTGTAGCGGCCGGGATAATCGTAGCGTTCGTAATCCTTGTGCTGGTTGTTCAGGTCCTGGTCGCCGGTGGCGGTGTGCTGCTGGTTGTAGTACGGATGRGTGAAGGTGTAGTCGCGCTGTACCTGGCGTGCGGTGCGCACTTGTTCGGTGTAGTGGAAGCGGKTCAACGCCGGTTCCATGGARTCGCCGCCACCCATGGGCTGGTAGAGCACCGGACATTCGGTGTGGGTGCCAATGGTGCCCAGGCCACCGACGCGGTCGGTAAGGACGAGGGTGTGGCCGTCGGCGCGGTGTTCGAAGGTGTAGAGCAGACCTTCTTCGGCGGCGAGGCGGACGATGAAATCGAGGTCGGTTTCACCGGCCTGCACGCAGTATTCGCGGGGTTGGTGCTCGAAGCAGATTTCAGTGCGGATGTCAGTCAGCTTCTGCTCGGCCAGTACGCTGATGATGATGTCGGGCACGGTCTGGCCCTGGAAGATGCGCCAGTTGGAGCGCAGGTCGAAACGGGCCAAGGTCGGCTCGACCACGGCGGTGTAGCGGGTGCGGCGAAAGCCGGTGTCACCCTGGGTGAACAGGCTGACCAGGCCGTGGACGTAACGCACCGGCGTCTCGCCACGCCATAAGGTAAACAGCCCCGCCAGATCGAGCACCCGATTGAAGTCGATGGCGGCGTTGTGGCTGGCCAGTTCCAGTTCGAGTTTGAACGGCCGGGACAG
>NZ_JBGCUL010000926.1:0-1725 GCF_054177685.1 Pseudomonas sp. P5_A2_2 | reverse complement strand
CCCAGGTACTGGCCCTGACCGCCGACCTGGAGCAATACGAGGAATGCAGCCGGGTGATGCAAACCGCCGTCGAGCGCTTCGATCGCCTCGACGTGTTGGTCAATAACGTCGGCGGGACGATCTGGGCCAAGCCGTTCGAGCACTATGAAGTGTCGCAGATCGAGGCCGAGGTTCGCCGTTCGCTGTTCCCGACCTTGTGGTGTTGCCATGCGGCGCTGCCGTTCATGCTGGAGCAGGGCAGCGGGGCGATCGTCAACGTATCCTCCATCGCCACCCGCAGCCTCAATCGCGTGCCCTACGGTGCGGCAAAGGGTGGGGTCAATGCGTTGACCGCTTGTCTGGCATTCGAAACCGCCGGTCGTGGCGTGCGGGTCAACGCCACTGCACCTGGCGGCACCGAAGCACCGCCGCGACGCATACCCCGCAACGGTGCCGAGCAGAGTGAGCAGGAAAAGCTCTGGTACCAGCAGATCGTCGACCAGACCCTCGACAGCAGTTTGATGAAACGCTACGGCACCCTGGATGAGCAGGCGGGGGCTATTCTGTTTCTGGCCAGCGACGAAGCGTCCTATATCACCGGCATGGTCATGCCCGTGGGCGGCGGCGATCAGGGCTGAGGCGAGCGACAGACAACCCCATCCGCAAACAACGGAGTCATGGTGATGAGTGACAAACCCACGATCGTGCTGGTCCATGGTTTTTGGGGCGGCGCTGCCCACTGGAACAAGGTCATCGTCAAATTGCTCGGCCGGGGTGACACGAACATTCGTGCCGTCGAGTTACCGCTGACTTCGCTGGCGGATGATGCCGAGCGTACGCGCAAGATGGTCGCCCAGGTGCCGGGGCCGGTGCTGCTGGTGGGGCATTCCTATGGCGGTGCAGTGATCACTGAAGCGGGTGATTTACCGAATGTGGTTGGCCTGGTGTATATCGCCGCGTTCGCGCCGGACGCCGGTGAAAGCCCCGGTGGCATTACGCAACGGCATCTGCCAGCGGCGGCGGCCAACCTGGCTCCCGACAGCGACGGTTATCTGTGGGTCAAGCCAGAGCTCTATCACGAAAGCTTTTGTCAGGACCTGCCGGCGACCGAAGGATTGGTCATGGGCCTCACCCAGAAAGCGCCGCTGGCCAGTACCTTCGGTGACACCATTGGCACGGTGGCCTGGAAGAAAAAACCATCGTGGTATCAGATTTCGACCGGGGACCGGATGATCGCTCCACAAAACCAGCAATGGATGGCTGAGCGGCTGAACGCCCGGGAGATTCTGACCTTGACTGCCAGCCATGCGTCCCTGGCGTCGATGCCCGCCGAAGTGGCGGCATTGATCGACAGGGCAGCGACGGCGTTGGCCAAGGGTTAGGGTCCAAGTGCAACCGGATTCGGGAATTTCCATGGCGATGTCTGGTCGGTATTTTGGAGAAGGGCGGGTGTAAGGTAAGCAAGTCAACCTGATTTCACTGTCCAGGAGGAGGTGACTATGAGCGTTCCGATGCTGAACAAAATGCACATGAACGGCTATGACGTACTCAGAGTGAGCAACGGGCCCTGGCGGGTATGTACCCAGGGAGACCGACTGGGTTCATTTGACAGTCGGGAAGAAGCGCTGGCGTTTGCCGCGTCGCTGCCCGGCTACAGGGCTCGTGCCGGCAGGCCTGCGCGCAGCCATCAAGCAAAGTGAATCCAGCCCGAAGCCCCGGTTCTCCGGGGCTTCTTCATGATGCAAC
>NZ_JBGCUL010000925.1:0-1727 GCF_054177685.1 Pseudomonas sp. P5_A2_2 | reverse complement strand
GTAATGCTCCGTGCCGATTTCTTGCAAGATACCTACCCTATCGAGCTTGTTGAGCACCTTCGTGTTCGCTTCGCAGAGTTTCACCACGATATTGCGCTCGTGCAGTTGCTGAATGACCTCCTCCAGCACCTGCAAGCCAGTGATGTCCATAAACGGTACACGCTTCAAGCGAATAATCAGCAGACGTGGATCGGTATGGGTCTGTGCCAACACACGCTCGAAGGTCTCAGCCGCGCCAAAGAACAATGGCCCTTCAATCGTATAAATCAATGTCCCTGGCGGCAGGCGAGTGTGCCCATTGGCCCTCAGCTCTTCTTCAAGCTCGTGCTCGACGACCTGTTGCACCTCCACAGATGAGGCCATGCGACGCATGAAGTGCAGCATGGCAAGAATGACGCCGATATTCACGGCGATCACCAGGTCGCTGAACACGGTGAGGCTGAAGGTGATGAGCAGGATAGCTACGTCTGCGCGTGGAGCCCGTTGGACCATGCGCTTGAAGTGCTTCAACTCGCTCATGTTGTACGCGACCACGAAAAGAATGGCGGCCAGGGCGCACAGCGGGATGTTTGAGGCCAGAGGTGCCAGAAACAGAATAATAAGCACCAACGTGACCGCGTGCGTAATGCCGGCCAGCGGGCTCGTGCCGCCGTTACGGATATTGGTTGCAGTACGGGCAATGGCTCCGGTCGCTGCGAAACCGCCAAACAATGGCGTGACCAGATTAGCCACTCCCTGACCGATCAGTTCCTGATTGGAGTCGTGCTTGGTGCCCGCCATGCCATCGGCCACCATTGCGGACAGCAGTGATTCGATTGCTCCAAGCATGGCAATAGTGAACGCCGGACCAATCAAATCGATGACACGAGACAGCGTGATTTCAGGCAGGCTTAACGCTGGAAGACCTTGAGGTATGCCACCGAATGCACTGCCAATCGTGGCGACCCCCTCGAAATGAAAGGTTGACTGTATCGCTGTAGCGACTGCCATTGCGATTAGCGGGCCAGGTACCCGTTTGAGTCCGGGAATTCTGGACGCGGTGATGACCAGGAAAAGGCTAATCGCCGCCAGCAGGGTTGTGGCGATATGAAGATCCGGCAGCGCCTGGAGCAGATGCCAGAGCTTTTCATGGAAATGCTCTCCACTGATCGTCGGTAAACCGAAAAAGTCTTTCCACTGTCCGACCCAGATGATCACGCCGATGCCCGCAGTGAATCCGACTATCACCGGGTCAGGGATAAACTTGATGATTGCACCGAGGCGGGCCATCCCCAGCAATAACAACATGGCCCCCGCCATCATCGTGGCGATTTGCAAACCGTCAACACCATGTTTGGCCGTGACTCCCGCCAGAATCACGATGAACGCACCTGTCGGCCCGGCAATCTGCAAGCGGCTTCCCCCAAAGAGCGAAACCAGCAGGCCACCGATGATTGCGGTGTAGATGCCTTGCTCAGGTTTGACGCCAGATGCAATGGCAAACGCCATAGCCAGAGGGAGCGCCACGACCCCGACGATCACGCCAGACACCACATTGCGCAGCCAATGCTCTCGCCCCAACAACCCCGCCTTCCATGCCTCACCTATCGCAATCATGGCTAGCTCCTCAGTGGATGCATGTGCATAATATTAACATACAGTGATAATTGAAATGCCCTTGATCCACCGCTWCGTGCGGCTGGAGATGTTTATCGTGAAAGTTCAGATGGAACTGGGCGGGCATGCAC
>NZ_JBGCUL010000924.1:0-1731 GCF_054177685.1 Pseudomonas sp. P5_A2_2 | reverse complement strand
AATCTCGCGGATTACGCCGATCATCCGTGGCCTGCCGTGCTTGTCCGGCAACAGGCTGCCGTTGATTTCCAGCCAGTGCAGGCTGCCATCGGGCCAGCGGATGCGGTGATGCATCGCTTGCTCCAGTGGCGCGCCAGCAATGACCGCGTGGAAGGCGCGAAGGGTTTTCGCGCGATCTTCCGGGGGCAGCAGGTCGAGGTATTCCAGATCCGATGGCAATGGTTTGCGGGGGTCGAAGCCGAACAGCGCCTGCGTGCCCCGGGACCAGCTGATCTGCCCGCGCTCGATGTCCCAATACCAGGCGCCCAGGCGCGCACCGTTGAGCGCGGCCAGTAATTGCGAGGCACTTTCCCAGCTCTGTTCGGAGCTTTTCGGATCAAGTGCCTGAATTCGCGGCATCGGCGGAATACGGTCTACAGATTTCGGCATTGGCAAGCCTTGGGCTGAGTTTGGGCCTTTGTTGCAGGAATTCTCGGCTCTATAGGAGTAGCACAAGTTAGCCTTGAGTCCCTGGCGGATCGAGTTGAGCGTCCAGCAAGGCCATGAAGGCCCGCGCAGCATTCGACAGCGTCCGTTCCGTGTGCAGGATATAGCCTAGCTGGCGAGTGAGCTGTATGCCCGGTAAAGGTATGCGTGCTACCTGGTCATCGAGCATGGTGCGCGGCAAAACGCTCCAGGCCAGGCCAATCGAGACCATCATCTTGATGGTTTCCAGATAGTTGGTGCTCATGGCGATGTTTGGCGTCAGGCCCTRGGCTTCAAACAGCCGTTGCACGATGTGGTGGGTAAACGTGTTGCCGCCGGGGAATACTGCCGGGTGCCGGGCGATGTCCGCCAGGCTGACCTTGCCGCTATTGAGCAGCGAATGCTCCGGGGCGACCACGAAATCCAGCGGGTCGTCCCACACCGGGGTGGCCTTGACCAGCGCATGGGGTTCCGGTGCCAGGGTGATGACCGCCAGTTCGGCGCGGCCATGGAGAATTTCCTCGTAGGCCACTTCCGAATCGAGGAACTGAATATCCAGCGCCACCTCGGGATAACGTCGGGTGAACTCCCTTAATAAAGGCGGCAAGCGGTGCAGGCCGATGTGGTGACTGGTGGCCAGGGTCAGACGACCGGTCACCTCGCCTGTGAGGTTGGTCAGGGCGCGGCGCGTATCATCGAGAACATTCAGAATCTKGTAGGCCCGCGGCAGCAGGGCGMGCCCGGCTTCGGTCAGGCCCACTTCACGACCCAGGCGATCGAACAGCCGCACCTTCAATTGCTGCTCCAGCCCGGCGATGCGTTTGCTGATGGCCGGCTGGGTCAGGTGCAGCCGTTCGCCGGCGCCGGAGAAGCTGCCGGTTTCGGCGATGGCTATAAAGGCATTGAGGTTGGCCAGGTCCATGGTTGTATTCCAGTTGGTTATCCAAAGCATAAAAAATATGAATTTGAGTTATTTAATGTAACCCCATAGGATCAGCCTCACAAGCCAGAGGGTTATTGAGCACTTCAAGACCCGGGGCATAGAAACAAGCTGATGAGGAACCGTCTGATGGCCGGCAAAACGCTCTACGACAAGCTCTGGGATTCGCATTTGGTCAAGCAGCGCGACGATGGCTCTGCGCTGATCTACATCGATCGTCACATCATCCACGAAGTGACCTCGCCGCAAGCCTTCGAAGGCCTGCGTCTGGCCGGGCGCAAGCCATGGCGCATCGATGCCAACATCGCGACCCCGGACCACAACGT
>NZ_JBGCUL010000923.1:0-1733 GCF_054177685.1 Pseudomonas sp. P5_A2_2 | reverse complement strand
CCCCATGGTGATTCGCCCCCGGCTTTGTGAATGGTCGTCTTCTCTGCGGCTGCTGGAGCAGGTCAATCATTGTGTGTTGGATGCCTATGGCCACGCCATGCTGCCGCCGCATATTTTTGAGGCGCACTGTTCGCCCCGCGCTGTCGCTTACGGCTCCCGATTTCCCTATTGGTATAACCACCATAACTATCCCTCGCGGCAGCGCCAATTAGGCACATCACAGCTCCACGGTATCGGGGTTCCGTCCAGCGGGATCAAGACCGATGTTTCGCTTAACACACTACGTACCGAAAGCGGATTGGTCGGCAGTCTTTCCTACTACCGTGACGCCATTCCTGAAGATTGTGTGCAAAGCCTGCTGGTCAGCTTCAAGCAGGCATTGGACGAGTTACTTGCCATCGGAAAGTAATTGCAAGTAGTGGTGCAGTGTTAAGGCACACTCTTTACAGGAGGCGATCATTGTGATCGGTCAACTCACTGAAACACCTGAAAACAGCGATACATCGTTACTTCTGCATTTAGATGAACTGCCTGAGCTTGTAGAGAAGACAGCGAAATTCAGTGGCCGCTGCGAGGTTGTCCGGCAACTGGAGGAGCGCTTCGATGCGTTGCTGTTCGATCGCCGCCGCTACCGTTTACAACTGACGCCGGCGGGTGAACTGCTGGTCAGCGAAGCGGCGCGGCTGATGCAGGACCCTCAGTTGGCAATCACGCTCATGTTCCGCCCACTGGCCTTGGCCACGTACAGCGCCTTGTCTGCCGCACCAAACAAGTCTTCGGGGCGGACCTGGGAATCGGCATTGCTGGCACACACGCCGACGCTGACAGTCACGGTACCTTGCGGGCTGTCACTATGAGCAATTTCGGCCTGTAGCACCGCGCGGCGGATTTTCTCCGCCACCAGAAATGCCCCCACGTAATCGGAGCCAGGCAGCACCACGGCGAACTCTTCGCCACCATAACGGGCGGCCAGGTCACCGGGGCGCTTGATGTTGTCCGTGATGATCGCACTGACCTTGCGCAAACACTCATCACCGGCCAGGTGGCCGTAGCGGTCGTTGAACGGTTTGAAATGATCGACATCGATCATCAGCAGCGCCAACCCGGCCTGGCTGCGTCGGGCGCGCCCCATTTCGGCATCGATGAAAGCGTCGAGCTGACGCCGGTTGGCCAACCCCGTCAGCCCGTCCTTGAGGGCCAGGCCCTCGAGGTTGCGATTGACCTCCAGAAGCTTGTCCTGGGTGTCCAGCAACTCGACCTGCACCAGATTCTGCTGCTTCATCAGCTTGATAAGCCGCAACCCCAGTACCCCGAGAAAACTCAGCAACAGCGTGACGATGCAGACGCTGAGCAGGGTTTCCCGGCGCCAACCGGCAAGCACTTCATCCTTGTTCAGCGCGGTAAAAACGATCAGCGGATAATCCTCGACCCGGCGGTACCCTATCACCCGCTCGACACCATCGACAATCGACCTGATCGTGGCCGTACCCGTGTCGCCCTTGGGCAACAACTGAGTGAACAATGGGCTCTTGGCGAGGCTGGAGCCGATATCCGTCTCCTTGAAGGGTCTGCGGATGACAATGCTGGAATTGTCGGCGATCAGGTTGATCACGCCATTACTGCCCATGTCGATGCTGTCGTAGAGTTGCAGGAAATGGCTGAGGTAAATCGTCGCCAGCGCCACGCCGGCAAAGCTGCCATCGGGATGATTGACCCGGCGCGAAACCGTCATG
>NZ_JBGCUL010000922.1:0-1734 GCF_054177685.1 Pseudomonas sp. P5_A2_2 | reverse complement strand
TAGCAATACGAGGGCTTTGTTGTTTCCGGAGTTTGGAAAAGCGCTTTCAGTGCCCCGCGCTCTGACCACCATCCACATGCAGGATTTCGCCGGTAACGAACTTGGCGCCGTCCAGATACACGACCGCTTGTGCAATATCATCGATCTCGCCCATGTGCCCGACCGGGTGCAGATTGCCCAGTGCGGCGTGGGTTTCTTCGCCGTGCATCGGGGTCTTGATGATGCCCGGGCTGACTGCGTTCACCCGAATCCCGCGCTTGGCGTATTCGATGGCCAGGGATTTGGTTGCCGCGTTGAGGCCGCCCTTGGTCAGCGATGCCAGCACCGATGGCACGCCGTCGATGGCGTGGTCCACCAGGCTGGTGGTGATGTTGACGACGTGGCCGCTGCCCTGTTTTTCCATCTCGGCGATGGCGAGTTGGGTGATGTAGAAGAAGCCGTTGAGGTTCACCGACAACACATTGGCGTAGTCTTCTGCGGTGTACGCGGTGAACGGTTTGGCGATGAAGATGCCGGCGTTGTTGACCAGGGTGTCGATGCGACCGAAACGGGACATCGTTTCACGGATGACGCGTTGGGCGGTTTCCGGCTCGCCGATGTCACCGGCCACGGTGTGAATGTCCGGATCGGTGGACGGTTTGATCGAGCGCGATGTGGCGACGATCCGGTAACCGAGTTCACGGAAGGCTTGGACCATACCGTCGCCGAGACCTTGGGATGCGCCGGTGATTACGATGACTTTTTTCGAAATGCTCATGATGAAGACCTCTGACAATAAAGAATGGGGTAGGAATCTGTAATCAGGCTTCGGCCGGTGCCTTGGCCATTTGTCTCAACATCTGTTCGTAGTACTCGACCGATTGCGAACCGGACACCAGGTGATGACCGTTCAGTACCATGGCAGGGACCGAATTGATGCCGCGCTGCTGGTAGTACGCTTCAAGCTCTCGCACCTCATCGGCGAACGCGCCGGACGCCAGCACCTCTTGTGCATTTGCCCCATCCAGCCCCGCTTCAGTCGCCAGACGCACCAGCGCCTGGTGATCACTCGGGTTCTCGCCTTCGCTGAAATAGCCCCGAAGCAGCACCTTCTTCAGCTCGACTTGCCGGCCTTCCTGCAACGCCCACAGCAACAAACGGTGCGCATCGAAGGTGTTGTAGAAGTGCGTGCGTTTCTCCAGATCGAACTTGAAGCCGATGGCCTCGCCGCGAGCGATTTGCATGGCCTTGCCGGCGGCGATGTCGTCGGCTGTTCTCCCGTACTTGCGCATCAGGTGCTCGACCGCTTGCTCACCTTCGACCGGCATGTTCGGGTTCAACTCGAACGGCTTGTAGGTCAGCTCGACCGAGACTTCCCCGGCCAAGTTCTCGATCGCCTGCTCCAGCGCCGTCGCCCCCAATGCGCACCAGGGGCACACCACATCGGAGATGAAATCGATGGTGACGGAGGTCGTCATGACTTCCCCTCTGCCTCGGCCAGTTGCTTGCGGTACTGGGTGGTGGTGATGCCGGCGTAACCCCAGTTATCGGTGTCGACTTCCTCGATCACGATGTGGGTCAGGTCAGGGCGTTTATTGAGGACGCGTTCCAGTGTTTCAGTGATTTCGGCAATCACCTGAGCTTTCTGCTCAGTGGTAACGCCATCGCGGGTGATGCGTACGGTTACGAAAGGCATGAGGGAAACTCCAGTGACCTTCCCGTCGGGATGATGGGAGAGGCGTTGGAGGTGAATGT
>NZ_JBGCUL010000921.1:0-1735 GCF_054177685.1 Pseudomonas sp. P5_A2_2 | reverse complement strand
CCGGTGCACTAGGCAGTGCCGGTTGAAGTTCATCGTTTTTTTGAAAAAGGCCCTGGCTGATTAGTACCAGGGCCGTAGTGCCGAAATTACAAAGTCAGGATCAATCGAGCCACTCCACCTGAAAGCTATAGCGACCTAGAAGGAGGGCCAGGGACTCTTGATGTCTCCCGGCCCGGATGCACACGACCAATCCACGTTGTTCATGCGCAATCACCTCGACCGCAATGTCCTTCAGACACATGCGATCCACATCCTGCCGGACTACCCTGGCAACTTCGCGCTGCTGCAACGCGGGCTTGAAGATCTTGCCCACCGCCGTCAACGGCAGTGCTTCGAGGATTTCGATCCGCTTTGGAATGGCCGCCCGCTCACTGATGTGGTGTTGAGCAAACTGTTCAAGTTCTTCGACATCGCAAACGTGGCCTGGCCGCAGTTGCACGTAGGCAACCGGCACTTCACCCGAATAGACGTCCGGGCTGCCGATGGCCGCGGCTAACGCCACCGCTGGATGGGCTTGCAGAGCCTCCTCGATTTGCTTGGGATCGATATTGTGGCCGCCGCGGATAATCAGCTCCTTTTTGCGCCCGGTCAGCCAGAAGTAACCGTTTTCATCCTGGCGACCCAGATCGCCCGTGTTCAGCCAGCGCTGACCATTGATGTCGATCCACAGGCCCCGGTTATGGCTTTCTTCAACGTAACCCTCGAACAGGTTCGGACCCGTGATGGTGATCAGGCCAATTTCGTCGGTGTCGGCGTCGCGCAGATACTCTCCAGCGTCATCGAGCATGACTGCACGCATGCCCTGATAGGCAATCCGTATGCCGATGGAGCCGACGAAGCGCTCGCCATGGGGCGGATTAACCGAGGAGACGCACGCGCCTTCCGTGAGTCCGTAGCCTTCGAGGATCTTCACCCCGGTCCGGCCTTCGAACTCTCGGAAAAGTTCGACCGGCATCGGCGCGGCACCACACATGGCATAACGCAGGCTGGACAGGTCACGGCCTTCCAGCTCGTTTTGCAACAGTGCGGAATAGACGGTGGGTACGCCGGAGAAGAAGTTGATGCCGAAGTGCTCGACCATCTCCCAGAAGCGTGGGATCACCCCCTCACCGCGATAACCCTGCGGCGTGCCAAGGATGACATGATCACCTTGGGTCCAGGGCATCAAGCCTGTCACCAGCTGTGCATTTACATGGAACAGCGGCAACCCACAGAAAATGACCTGGCCACTCCCATGTGGTTGCATGTGCGTAGCCATGGCCCACGCGTTGAAGACCTCTGCCCCATGCGTCCGCATCGCGATCTTGGGCAGCCCAGTGGTGCCGCCGGTGCAGAAGTAAGAGGAACGCTCCTCAGGGCGCAATTGCCGGTCGCTTTTCAGGTGCGTGCCTGGCTGAGCATCCATCAACGTCCGTAACTCGTGAATCGTGGCCCCCCTGTGCAATTCACGCTCTTTCTCTGCCAGGGATTCAAGGGATTCACGCTGAGCTGCATCAACATAGGGTCCCATGCCAACCCAAACGACGTGCTTGATCTCGGGAAGTTGATCCAGCTGCGACGCCAACTTCGGCCACAGGTCACTGCCCGGCGTCGGTGCGAGCGTTACCACCACGCTGGCCTTGGCGGCCCGCAGCAAGGCAGCCATCTGTTTGGCTTCTTGCAGTGGGTTGATCGCCATGACGACACCGGCCGCTTCGCCCCCCCAGATGGTGAAGTGGGTTTCCGGCAGGTTGGG
>NZ_JBGCUL010000920.1:0-1738 GCF_054177685.1 Pseudomonas sp. P5_A2_2 | reverse complement strand
GTCGACGACACGCTCGCGCTCTACCCCCGCATCGGCTTGAAAGCGGCCTTTACCCAGGCCATTGCCGAAGTGGCCAGGAACAAACCCCATACGGCCATTGGCACCGGGCTCGCCGATGTCGGGCGCCGCCATGTCCATGGCTTCGATTGCCCGAATGTCTGCGACCTGATCGACAACRCACCCTTCGACAGCTGATCCACTTCCCGTTTATTACAGAGAGAGAACCCATCATGCAGCCACGCAAATACCTCATCACTGGAGCAACCGGTAAAACCGGCGTCTACACCGTCCGTCATTTGCTCAATGAAGGCCATGCGGTGCGAGCCTTCGTGCATCATCTGGACGAGCGCAGTGCCGCCTTGCAAAGCGAGGGCGCCGAAATTTTCGTTGGCGACCTGCTCGAGCACGACGACATCCTGCGCGCCATGGAGGGCGTGACCGGCGCGTACCTGTGTTACCCGGTTCGTCCCGGCTACATTCAGGCGACCGCCTACTTTGCCGATGCCGCACGGCGCGCAGGCGTCGAGGTGGTGGTGGAGATGTCGCAGATTTCCGCCCGCGAAGACTCTCTGAGCCATGCCGCCCGCGACCACTGGATCGCCGAACGCGTACTCGACTGGTCGGGCGTGCCGGTGGTGCACATTCGCCCGACGTTCTTTTCCGAATGGCTGATTTTTCCGTGGGTGCTGGATCAGATCGTCAAGGAAAACAAGATAACGCTGCCGTACGGTAACGGGCGGCACGCACCGATTGCCGCCGAAGATCAGGCCCGCCTGATCGCCAGGCTACTGACCCAGCCTTCCGGCCATATCGGCAAGACCTACCCGCTGTACGGTCCCGTCGAATTGAGCCATCAGCAAATTGCCGAGCAAATCAGCGCCATCGTCGGCCGCACCATCACCTACAGTCCGTCGACGCTGGACGAGTATCGCCAGCACCTGCAGACCTACGATCTGCCGGAATTTGTCATCCAGCACTTCCTGGCGGTGGCCGTCGATTACCAGAACGGGATCTTTTCCGGAGTGGACGGCGTGATCGGGCAAGTAACCGGTCAAGCGCCGCAAACGGTGGCTGACTTCGTAGGGGCCAATCGCCAATTGTTCGAACAGTGACAGTGGGTGTATGCGTCGGGTGTTCAAGCATCAACGCTCGCGCCCGATGCAACGCCTGCAACCCGCTACACTTTCCTCGCTCCGCCGCTGCACTCCAGCGGCTCAAACCCCTGACTTCTGATCTGGAGGTATCCCATGAGCGACAGCAGCGAACTCACCACCTTTACCGGCTGGGCCGCCACGGCAGCGGGCGCGCCACTGGAACCCTTCAGCTACGATCCCGGCCCGCTGGGAAGCGATGAGGTGGAAGTCGCCGTGGAATATTGCGGCGTCTGCCACTCCGACCAGTCGTTGATCGACAACGACTGGGGCATCAGCAGCTACCCCTTTATTCCCGGTCACGAGGTGGTCGGCCGTATCGTGCGGGTGGGCGACCAGGTTCGCGGCCTGGAACTGGGCCAACGAGTGGGCATCGGTTGGTACAAGGGCAGCTGCATGCATTGCACGTCGTGCATCGAAGGCTCGCATAACCTGTGTCGCACCGTGCAACCGACCATCATCGGCAGCAACGGCGGCTTTGCCGACCGCATTCGCGCGCACTGGGCCTGGGCCCTGCCGATCCCGGCCGGGCTCGACCCGGCGATGGCCGGGCCGTTGTTCTGTGCCGGTTCGACCGTGTTCAACCC
>NZ_JBGCUL010000919.1:0-1740 GCF_054177685.1 Pseudomonas sp. P5_A2_2 | reverse complement strand
ATACCTGCCACCACTTGCTCGATACTGGACGGCAGGATGAACGGCATATCCCCCAGCACCATCAACCAGCCATCGAGTTGCTTGCAGGCAGCGACCCCGGCGGCAATGCTGTCGCCCATTCCCGTCGATTCGATGAGCACAATCGCACAGCCATAGGCCTGAGCCATGCGAATCACTTGCGGGCGGTCAGCAGTGGTCACCAGTACGCGCTTGTCCAGAGCGACCGGCAGGTTGACCAAGGTGTGCTCGATGACTGATCGAACCGCACCGTCACGACCGGTGCAATCGGCCAGCAATTTATCCTTTTTGGCGCCCGCCAACTGACGAAACCGGCTGCCCTGCCCCGCCGCCAGCACGATGACGCCAATGGACTCGCTCATACCCTCTCCTGCAAGACTTTCTTCTGCTTCAGTTCGACGCCGTTTTTGACCGCCACGATTTCCGCCATGAGCGACAAGGCAATTTCCGCTGGATTATGACTGCCGATGTGCAAACCGATCGGACCATGCAAGCGGTCAATCGCCGGTTGCGACAAACCCAGTTGAGCCAGGTTTTCCCGGCGCTTCTGGCTGTTGACCCGCGACCCCAGCGCCCCGACGTAAAATGCCCTGGAATCCAGGGCCGTGAGCAGCGCCATGTCATCCAGACGCGGATCATGGGTCAAGGCCACGATGGCCGTGCGTTCATCGGTCTGGATATTCAACACCGCCTCATCCGGCATGCCCGAAACGAATCGTCCGTGCTGCTCCTCCCAGCCGTAGACGAACTCGCTACGCGGATCGCAAATCAGCACCTCGAAATCCAGCAGCCTGGCAATTTCAGCGACATAGCGTGACAGTTGCCCCGCGCCGATCAGCAGCAAGCGCCAGCGCGGGCCATAGATTGCCCGCAAGGTCTGTCCGTCGAACGTCAACACGTCAGCTTTACTGGCCGGCTGCAAAAGCACTTTGCCGGTGGCCAGGTTCAGTTCACGGGCAACGATGTCATGGGCCTCGCAACGGGCGAGCAATTGCTCGATCCAAGCCCCATCGTCGATACGCTCCTCGGTCAAGCGCAAGGTGCCACCGCAGGGCAAGCCAAAACGTGCGGCTTCCTCGCGGGTCACGCCGTAGGTGATCAATTGCACCGGCGGCCCGTCGAGCGCAAGGCGCCCGTCGTGCAGCCTGGCGATCAAGTCATCTTCGACACACCCGCCCGAGACCGAACCGATCACCATGCCGTCTTCACGCAAGGCCAACATGGCACCAGGTGCCCGGGGCGCGGTGCCCCAGGTTTCGACCACGCTGTACAACACCACCCGCTGACCGGCACGGTGCCATTGCAACACGCTGCGCAGGACGTTCAGATCGGCGCTGTCCATCAGGCGCCAGCCTTCTGCCAGCCCGACAGCTGATAACGAACCGGCAGGTTGCGGATGCGTTTGCCGGTGGCAGCAAAGATCGCATTGCACAGTGCCGGCGCAATCGGTGGCACGCCTGGCTCACCGACACCGCCCAATGGCACGTCGCCCGGCGGCGTCACCAGATGCACCGCCACTTCTTTTGGCGCCAGGGACATGCGTGCCACTTCGTACATATGGAAGTTATCCTGCTGGACCTTGCCATCCTTGAAGCTGATTTCCCCCAGCACCGCATTACCCAGGCCCATGACGCAGGCGCCTTCGAACTGCGCGCGAATGCGCTCGGGATTGATCTGTGGCCCACAATCGACGGCGATGTCGGCCTTGTGCACCACCAGCGT
>NZ_JBGCUL010000918.1:0-1744 GCF_054177685.1 Pseudomonas sp. P5_A2_2 | reverse complement strand
TCATCGCGAGCAAGCTCGCTCCCACATTGGAATGCAATCAACTGTGGGAGCGAGCTTGCTCGCGATGGCGGCAGAGGCCTAAGCGCTGACCTTGAGCCCAACCAATCCGCTAATGATCAACGCCACACTCGCCAACCGCACCAGCGCCATGGACTCGCCAAACAGGATGATCCCGGCGATCACCGTGCCCACGGCGCCGACACCGGTCCAGATCGCATAGGCCGTACCCAGCGGCAATTCCTTCATGGCAAGGCCGAGCAAGCCAAGGCTGATAGCCATGGCAGCGACGGTCAACACAGTGGGGAGCGGGCGGGTGAAACCGTCGGTGTACTTGAGGCCGACGGCCCAGCCCACTTCGAACAGGCCGGCGAAAAACAGAATGATCCAGGACATGAAGACCTCCATCGTCTGACGGGGTCGTCCCCTGATTAATGACTCGATCGAGCCGCGAGGTCGTCCTCGCGATGGGCAATAGAGTGCCCAGCATTAACCCGGGGATCAAGTTTTTGAATCAGTCAGTCGCCTGCTGTGCAGCCATTTCCCGATCCTGTTTCTCGCTCATGCGACGGAAATAGGTGGAAAGCAATGCCCCGGAAATGTTGTGCCAGACACTGAACAATGCACTTGGCACTGCCGCCAGCGGCGAGAAGTGTGCACTCGCCAACGCGGCACCCAACCCGGAGTTCTGCATGCCGACTTCCAGGGCCAGGGACTTGCGCTGGGCCAGAGGCAGCTTGAACAGGCGCCCGGTGAAGTAACCCAGCAGGTAACCAAAGCTGTTGTGCAGCATGACCACGGCCATGATCAGCAAGCCGGACTCGGCAATCTTCGCCTGGCTGGCGGCCACCACTGCCGTGACGATGAGCACGATGCTGAGCACCGACACCAGCGGCAACACGTCCACCGCATGCCGAACCTTGTCGCCGAGTACCCGTTGGGCAACCACGCCCAGCACGATCGGCAACAGCACCACTTGCAGGATCGACCAGAACAACTCCATGAACGACACCGGCAACCAGGCCGAGGCCAGCAGCCAGATCAGGGCTGGGGTCAGCAGCGGGGCGAGGAGGGTGGTGACGGCGGCGATGGCTACCGACAGCGCCAGGTCGCCACGGGCCAGCCAGGTCATCACGTTCGACGAGGTGCCGCTTGGGCAGCAGCCGACCAGAATCACGCCGACAGCGATTTCCGGTGGCAAGTGGAATGCCTGGCAGAGCAACCACGCCACGCCAGGCATGATCACGAAATGCGCGACCACGCCCAGGGCCACGCGCCATGGATGGCGTGCGACTTCGGCGAAGTCTTCGAGTTTGAGGGTCAGGCCCATGCCGAACATCACCAGCCCCAGCAAGGGTACGATGGCGCCCTTGAGGCCGAGGAACCATGCCGGCTGCAGAAACGCCATGACAGCGAAAATCAATACCCAGTAAGCGAAGGTGTTGCCGACAAAACGACTCAATGCAGCCAGTGCGCGCATGGCCTGATCCTTGTTATTAAGTAGCACCACAAAACCAATGTAGGAGCGAGCCTGCTCGCGATTGCGGACTGACATTCAACAATGATGCTGACTGACATCCCGCTATCGCGAGCAGGCTCGCTCCTACAATTTGGACATCGCCAGGGTTTAGATCCCCTGCGGAGTCTCTTCGCCACCCAGCGCTTCAACCAGCGCCGGCAGGAAGTCGCCGAAGGTCAGCATCATCAGGGTGAAGCTGGCATCCAGTTGGCCCAGGGCTTCGTCGCC
>NZ_JBGCUL010000917.1:0-1747 GCF_054177685.1 Pseudomonas sp. P5_A2_2 | reverse complement strand
CTCGATGAGCGCCCAGGCAGCCTTGAGTGCCGGCGACTCCGCCAATGCGAGCAAGTACTTTGCGTTTGCGGCCATCGCCATTTTCGTCGCGATGGTACTCGACGGCCTTGATGGTCGCGTTGCGCGCATGACCAATACCCAGAGCGCCTTTGGTGCCGAGTATGACTCGCTGTCGGACATGGTTGCCTTTGGTGTGGCGCCGGCATTGCTGGCCTTCGGCTGGGCCCTGGGTGACATGGGCAAGGTTGGCTGGATGGTCGCCTTCATCTATGTGGCGGGCGCGGCTTTGCGTCTCGCGCGCTTCAACACCCAGGTCGGCACCGCGGACAAGCGCTACTTCATCGGTCTGGCCAGTCCCGCCGCTGCGGGTGTGGTTGCAGGTATCGTCTGGGCGTTCAGCGATTACGGTATCCAGGGGTCGAAGATGTCCTTCCTGGTTGCATTGATGGTTGCTGCGGCCGGCATGCTGATGGTCAGCAACATCAAGTACAACAGCTTCAAGGAGCTGGACCTGAAGGGGCGAGTGCCTTTCGTGGCGATTCTCGCAGTAGTGTTGGTGTTTGCGGTTGTTTTCAGTGATCCGCCGCGCATCCTGCTGCTGGTGTTTCTTGCCTATGCAGCCTCCGGCCCGGTTCAATACCTGTTACATCTTCGTCGGCGTAAAAGCGTCGAGTGATGTAATTTCCCTCATACTCCGCAGTCTGTTGGTGCATCTGTTCTCCAATACTGCGGAGTAGCCATGCTGATCAAAGTCCCTAAAACATCCGACTGCCATGAGTCGGACGTCACGCCTGAATCCCTCTATCTATCTCGACGCAATGTGCTCGGCGCCACGGTCGCCGGCTTCGCTCTGGGCAGCCTGCCGCAATGGGCCAGCGCTGGCGATGCTGCGCGTTACCCGGATGTCGAGCCCGTCAAGGCGCCTGCCTGGTTCAGCGAAAAACTTCCGGCTACCCAGTGGGGTGCGATCAGCGTCAAGGATGAAGCGATCACGCCGTTCAAGGATGCGACTCACTACAACAACTTCTACGAGTTCGGCACCGACAAAGGTGATCCGGCCGCCAACGCCGGCACGCTGAAGACGCAGCCGTGGTCGGTGGTAGTGGACGGGGAGGTGGGCAAGCCTGGGCGGTATGCGCTGGAGGACTTCATGAAACCGTATCAGCTGGAGGAGCGAATCTACCGGTTGCGCTGCGTGGAAGCCTGGTCGATGGTCATTCCCTGGATCGGTTTTCCCCTCTCGGCCTTGCTCAAAGAGGTTGAGCCGACCTCGAAAGCCAGATTCATCCGCTTCGAAACCCTGCAGGATCCCAAAAGCATGCCGGGTCRGCGCTCCGGTTTTGCCTTGATCGACTGGCCATATATAGAAGGGTTGCGTCTGGATGAAGCGATGAACCCGTTGGCGATTCTTGCGGTAGGCATGTACGGGCGTGAGTTGCCTAATCAAAACGGTGCGCCGTTGCGTTTGGTGGTGCCCTGGAAATATGGCTTCAAGAGTATCAAGTCCATCGTGCGCATCAGTCTGGTCGACGAGCAACCGAAAACCACCTGGCAGAGTATTGCTTCGGATGAATATGGCTTCTATGCGAACGTGAATCCCACTGTTGATCATCCTCGCTGGACTCAGGCACGTGAGCGCCGCCTGCCCAGCGGCCTGTTCAAGCCCAATGTGCGCGACACGCAAATGTTCAACGGCTATTCAGAGGAAGTCGCCTCTCTATATGCGGGGCTCGACCTGAGGAAGAAC
>NZ_JBGCUL010000032.1:0-25852 GCF_054177685.1 Pseudomonas sp. P5_A2_2 | reverse complement strand
CACAAATCCTGTGGGAGCGAGCTTGCTCGCGATGGCGGTATTACAGACGYAGCAGCATTTTCCAGGCACGGTTCTGATACACCGCAATCGCCTGCTGCTTGCGCGCATCCAGGACTTCGTCGGTGATCGATTCGTTGGCCAGTTGCGCCAGTTTGTTCAGCTCACCGTACAGGCGATCCATTTCCGGGATCTCCAGCACGTTACGCGCATGGTGCAGCCAGACCTGGATGCGTTCGATGCGCGGCAGTTGTTCGGCCAGGTCTTCCGGTTGTTGCTGGTAGCGCTGCAATTGCAGCGAGTTGGCTTCTTCACCCAGCAGGCGCGGCAACCAGCTGCCCAGTTGCGCAGCGCCCTGGCGATTGCCACGGGTGTTACGGTCGGCGGCCCAGGTGCGGGCCAGCAGCCAGCGCGAGGTAGTCAGGGAGAACAGGCCCCAGCGCGGGTCTTCGAGTTCTTCGAGGAACTGCTCGGGCGCGGCTTTGCGCACGTCTTCATCTTCCAGGCCGGCCTGGACCAGCGGGCGCCAGTCTTCCAGCAAGGCATCGAGGGCGATACGCATGTCGTGGGTCGATTGACGCGGAGCGGCCTGGCCCAGGCTGCTGATCAGCGCGCGCATTTCCGCGAGGTTTTCGACCCAGTCCTGCAACAGACGCCAGTGACCATTGAAGCGATACTGTTCGGCCAGACGCTGGCTGCTGCCCAGCAAATGCCAGCTCAGCGCGGCGAACGCGTCGTCCAGCGGCGTTTCGGCGGTAATCTGCGGCGCCGGCAGGCTCAACGAGTAACTGTGGGCGTCGTACAGGCGATAACCGCGCTCGGCCTTGCTGATGTCGCACGGCATCAGGGCCAGTTTCTCGGCCAGCTCGGCAGCCAGTTCCAGCAACGCGGCCGGTTCGCCTTCGCGCAGTTCCAGTTCCAGCTCGCAGATTTCTTCTTTCTGCTTGCCGACCACGACGTGACCCAGGTCCAGCGCGGCTTCGATGACCACTTTGGTCTTGCCGCGACCCCAGGCGATTTCCGCCCGTTCGCGGACGAAGTCGGTGGTGAAGATCGGCTTCAGGGTTTTCTTGTCAAGCGTGGCCAGTTCCTCGGGCCAGCATTCGCCGTCGAGTTTCTTCAGGTCGAGCTTGGCCTTGGGCAGGTTCCAGTCGTACTCGTTACGCACCGACAGACCGGCGACGCTCTGGCCGCGGGTCTTGAGGGTCTGAATCACGTCGTCACCATCCTTGCGCAGGCGCAGGGCGACTTTGGCCTGGGCCAGGTCGCGCTCTGGGGTGTCGAAGTACTGGTTCATCAACTCACGGCGTTCCCAGCCACTTTTGTTGCGTTTTTTCAGTAACGGGTGCTCGCGCAGGGCGGCGAGGGTTTCGCGGCTGACGCGGAGTTTGATTTCGGTTTCTTTCTGCATGGCCGGAAAATCCAGGATCGGGAGCGCAGCCGGGGGAATGTGTGGCTGCCAAGGTCGTGCAGTGTACAGGACTCAAGGTTAGTACGCGCCGAGACGGTTTATTCCTGTCATCGGTTGGTTCTATGATGGACTTCAATTCGGGTGCCGGGAGTCAGCGATGCCATTGCCGTCGATGAAAGAACAATTCGCAGCGTTGATCGCTACACCGTCGGTCAGTTGCACCCAGCCCGGTCTCGATCAAAGCAACGGCCCGGTCATCGATCTGCTGGCGACGTGGCTCGGTGAGCTGGGTTTTACCTGCGAGATCCAGCAGGTCAGCCCCGGCAAGTTCAACTTGCTGGCCAGTTTCGGTTCCGGTCCCGGCGGCCTGGTGCTGGCCGGGCACAGCGACACCGTGCCGTTCGACGGTGCGCTATGGCAAACCGACCCGTTGAAGCTGACTGAAGTCGATGGTCGCTGGGTCGGCCTGGGCAGTTGCGACATGAAGGGTTTTTTCGCCCTGGCGATCGAGGCGGTCAAACCGCTGCTCGACCAACCGTTCAAACAGCCGTTGCTGATTCTCGCCACCTGCGATGAAGAAAGCTCGATGTCCGGCGCCCGTGCGCTGGCCGAAGCGGGGCGACCACTGGGGCGGGCGGCGGTGATTGGCGAGCCGACCGGGCTCAAGCCGATCCGCATGCACAAAGGCATCATGATGGAGCGCATCGACATCCTCGGGCAGAGCGGTCATTCCTCTGACCCGCGCCTGGGCCATAGCGCCCTGGAAGCCATGCACGATGCCATCGGTGAATTGCGTGGCCTGCGCTTGTTATGGCAGCGCGAATTCCGCAATCCTCAATTCGGCGTGCCGACACCAACGATGAATTTCGGCTGTATCCATGGCGGCGACAACCCCAACCGAATTTGCGGCCAGTGTTCGCTGGAATTCGATTTGCGGCCGTTGCCCGGCATGGACCCCAAAGTCCTGCGCGCCGAGATCCTGCAAAAGCTCAAGCCGGTTGCCGAGCGGCATCAGGTCAAGATCGATTACGCGCCGTTGTTCCCCGAAGTGCCGCCGTTCGAGCAGGCCGAGGACGCCGAACTGGTGCGCCTTGCCGAAAAGCTCACCGGTCACAGCGCCGAAGCAGTGGCGTTCGGCACTGAAGCACCTTATCTTCAGCGCCTTGGCTGTGAAACGCTGGTGCTTGGCCCGGGTGATATCGCCTGCGCCCACCAGCCGGGGGAATACCTCGAAATGTCACGTTTGCAGCCTACGGTGCATCTATTAAGGCAGCTGATTGAACATTACTGCCTGACAGTCCGCTGACCTGTAGGAGCGAGCTTGCTCGCGAAGGGCGTCAACGATTACGCGATCTTTCTGAATGGACGCGTCGTCCTTGCGTTCATCGCGAGCAAGCTCGCTCCTGCACAGGGTCTGTGATTTGCCTGACAAGCCGTATAAATTGCCGGTACCCAAACCCGTATTCATGAGGAGAGCGCGCGTGTCGCCAAGCCTGTTCCGACGATAACCATCAGCCCGCTGTGCGTTTTCAGTTTCGCCCTTTTTTCGGCTGCTATTTATTACAGGCCCAGGTTCATGCCCGAATACGTCAATTGGCTTCGTCACGCTTCGCCTTACATCAACGCCCACCGCGATTGCACCTTTGTCGTCATGCTGCCCGGCGACGGCGTTGAACACCCGAACTTCGGCAATATCGTCCACGACCTGGTGCTGTTGCACAGCCTGGGTGTGCGTCTGGTGCTGGTTCACGGTTCCCGGCCGCAAATCGAAGCGCGCCTCGCTGCCCGTGGCTTGACCCCGCATTACCACCACGGCATGCGCATCACCGATGCCGCGACCCTGGAGTGCGTGATCGACGCGGTCGGCCAGTTGCGCATTGCCATTGAGGCTCGCCTGTCGATGGACATGGCTTCGTCACCGATGCAGGGCTCACGCCTGCGGGTGGCCAGCGGCAACCTGGTGACGGCACGCCCGATCGGCGTGCTCGAAGGCGTCGACTATCACCACACCGGCGAAGTGCGCCGGGTCGACCGCAAGGGCATCAACCGTCTGCTGGACGAGCGCTCCATCGTGCTGCTGTCGCCGCTGGGCTATTCGCCGACCGGGGAGATTTTCAACCTCGCTTGCGAAGACGTCGCCACGCGCGCGGCCATCGATCTGGGCGCGGACAAGCTGCTGCTGTTCGGTGCCGACCTGGGCCTGATCGACGAACACGGGCGCCTGGTGCGCGAACTGCGTCCGCAGCAAGTGCCTGCGCATCTGCAACGGCTGGGCAGCAACTATCAGGCAGAATTGCTCGATGCCGCGGCCGAAGCTTGCCGTGGCGGCGTGGCTCGTAGCCATATCGTCAGTTATGCCGAAGACGGTGCACTTTTGACCGAGCTGTTCACCCGCGACGGTGGCGGCACCCTGGTCGCCCAGGAACAGTTCGAAGTGGTGCGCGAAGCGGCCATTGAAGACGTCGGTGGTTTGCTGGACTTGATCAGTCCGCTGGAAGAGCAGGGCATCCTGGTGCGCCGTTCCCGTGAGGTGCTGGAACGCGAAATCGAGCAGTTCAGTGTGGTTGAACGCGAAGGCATGATCATCGCCTGTGCGGCGCTGTACCAAATCGCCGATTCGGACGCGGGCGAGCTGGCGTGCCTGGCGGTGAATCCGGAATACCGCCATGGCGGTCGCGGCGATGAGTTGCTGGAACGCATTGAAAACCGCGCGCGGGCTCAGGGGTTGAAAACCTTGTTCGTCCTCACCACCCGCACCGCGCACTGGTTCCGCGAACGTGGCTTCGAACCCAGCAGCGTCGACCGACTACCGTCGGCGCGGGCGTCGCTATACAACTATCAGCGTAATTCGAAGATCTTCGAAAAAGCCCTGTAACCCAGCAGCTTTTTGTGCCAGTTGGCGAATGAATCCAGAGTAACTCTGGCGAACTTTGCCATGACCTCCGGATGATTTTCGGCGTAATCCTTGCGCGCCACCCAGACCTCAGAGGTTGGCGCCCCCCATCGGCCTGGGGACTTTGCTCGGGTCGATGCCGGTTTGGTAGCCGACGGTAAGGTTCGCCGCATGAGCGGCGAAAGAAAATGCGAACAAATACACAAACTGTAACAATTGGTCCGGATAGTGCGCGTTTAGACGTCATGGGACCGCCTTTCGGTATAAGATTTGTTTCCGAATTACGTCAGAAGCTAATCGATCTAAAAAAGCGAAAATAAATACCGATTAGGAATTAGCTTGTGAGCCAAACCGTCTATTCTGGGATGATTAGGGCATGGGGAGCTAAATTCCTAAACGGTATTGGAAAAGAATCGGGTAATTCTTTTCAGGTTCATGACGAATTCATGACCCTGCAGGGACCAAAAAACCGGGGGATTAGACTATGGTCGTAGACACACATGGTTACGATTGACTTGTGAGTCACGCTCTGGCGCTAATCGCACATCTTAGGATTTCGGGCGTCGACTCGAGACCAGGAACACAAGAATTAGAATCGAGAGGAGCTACACAATGAACAAGTCCACCTTGGCTTTGGCCGTGGCCGTTGGGGTTTTGGCGCAGCAGGCAGGCGCCGCAGGTTTCCTGGAAGACAGCAAGGCTTCCATCAGCTCTCGCACCATGTATTACGACGCCGATATGCGTGAAGGTGCGAGCACTCCTGCCAACCGTCAGCGAGAAACCGCTGAGGGTCTGAAGTTCGATTACCTGTCCGGTTTCACCCAGGGTACTGTCGGCTTCGGTATCGATGCCCAGGCGCTCGTAGGTATCCACCTGGATGGTGGCAAGGGGCATCACCCGACCGGTAACAGCAACTCATTCTTCCCTAGCGATGGCAATGAGGCGGCCGACGAGTGGAGCCGTCTGGATGGCAACGTCAAGGCGCGCTTCTCGAAGACCGAAGCCCACCTGGGTGGCGCTCTGGCACCTAACCTGCCGATCCTGATCGCGAACGACAGCCGTCTGCTGCCACAAACCTTTGAAGGTGGCACCATCACCTCCAAAGAAATCGACAATGTGACCTTTAACTTTGGTCAACTGGAGCACGCGTCGGGTCGTGCCTCCTCGAACTCCACTGGCCTGTCTGTGGCTGGCGCTACTCAGGACAGCAATAAATTCCAATACGCCGGTGCTGACTGGAAGGTCACCAAAGACCTCTTGCTGCAGTACTACTATGCGAACCTGGAAGACTTCTACAAGCAGAACTTCCTCGGCCTGGTGCACGTCTACCCGATCGCGGCCAATCAGTCGTTCAAGACCGATATCCGTTATTTCGATAGCAGCTCCGACGGCAAGAACGGCGATCCGGGTTTCCGTTTCAACAACAACAACGGTTTCGCCAAGAACCCGGGTGAGGTCGATAACAAGACCTGGAGCGCCATGTTCACCTATACCCTGGGTGGCAACGCGTTCCTGATCGGGCATCAGCGTGTCAATGATGACGGCGGCTTCGTTTTCTTGAACCAAGGCAACCTTGTCGATGGCAACGGTAATCCTGAAGGTGCCGGCGGCGCGAGCTTCTACTCGTTTACCGACGCCACAGTTGGCAGCTTTATCCGTGCCGGTGAAAACACCACGTTCGGTCAGTACTCCTATGACTTCGCCTCCCTGGGTGTACCAGGCTTGAAAGCTTCGATTGCTTACTTGAATGGCCAGGACATCAAGGCTACCAGCGGTGTTGGTAAAGACCTGAGTGAACACGAGACCGACGCGCGCATTGATTACGTGATTCAAACGGGCGCACTGAAAGGGTTTGGTACGACGCTGCGTCACGGTACCTACCGTGGCAACACCAGCACCCTCGATCAAGACCAGACCCGTCTGATCTTCAACTACACCTACAGCTTCATGTAATAGCCGTAAGAAAAGAGCCCCGTCGATTGGCGGGGTTTTTTTTGCGTCGAATTTTATATTCCATAAACAAAGGGTCTATTTCTTTTTTATTCTTTTTGGTTTTTTAATCCGCGCCTTAAAGTGCACCTGTCCGACACTCATCCATGAGCTCGGATTTGGCATTTTCCTCCCTCGACAATTGATCAGTTACAGGAATTGGCCTCGCTGCCGATACCTCGGATCTGTTGTGGGAAGTCATATTCCAAAACGGCATTAAAAAACATTCAAAAAATCTTTTTGGCTTTAAGGCCATGTATCCTGCGGCCCGCCAAACGACCGGTCTAGACGGGTTACCGCGAATTTATGCATTCAGGATCCCGGGCAACAATCGATTCGGGACCAGGAACATCAGAATTAGAAACGAGAGGAGCGAAACATGAACAAGTCCACCCTGGCCATGGCTGTGGCCGTCGGGGCATTGGCCCAGCAGGCAAACGCCGCGGGTTTTATCGAAGACAGCAAGGCAACACTGGGGCTGCGTAACTTCTACATCAACACCGACTACCGTGACGGCACCGGCCCGAACAAAAACGAAGAATGGGGCCAAGGCTTCGATCTGCGTTTCATTTCCGGTTACACCCAAGGCACTGTCGGTTTTGGTGTGGATGCGATCGGCCTGTTGGGCGTCAAACTGGATTCGGGCGGCGGCACCAACGGCGCCACGGCGACCTCTTACGGCGGCACGGTTTTCCCGAGCAAATCCAATGGCGAAGCGGTTGATGACTTCTCCAGCCTGGGTTTGACTGCCAAAGCCAAGATCTCCCAGACTGAACTGAAGCTGGGTACCTTGCAGCCAAAACTGCCGGTGATCGTGTCCAACGACGGTCGTCTGTTGCCGCAAACCTGGCAGGGTGGCCAGATCAGTTCCAGCGACATCAAGGACCTGACCTTGATCGGCGGTCAGATCGAGCAGGTAAAAGGTCGTAACTCGAGCAACAATCAACAGTTGTCTATCTCCGGCGCCAACAGCCGTTCCGCTACAGGCCGCGACAGCAACAAGTTCATCTATGCCGGCGGCGACTACAAGATCACCAAGGACCTGACGGCCCAGTACTACTACGGCAACCTGGAAGAGTTCTACAAACAACACTTCCTGGGTCTGGTGCACAACTGGGCTATCGGCCCTGGCGTGTTGAAGTCGGACTTCCGTTATTTCAACAGCTCCGACGACGGTGCCAACGGTCACGACCCTCTGTTCTTCACCACTGGCAACTACAGCGGTGCAGCCAACGGTAAAGGCAAGGTCGACAACAACCTGTACAGCGGCCTGTTCCTGTACTCCGTTGCCGGTCACACCTTCGGCGCCGGTTACCAGGCCAGCAACGGCAGTAGCGACTTCCCTTGGCTGAACCAGGGTGACGGTTCGTCGAACTACACCATCACCGATTCGCAAATCCAGAAGTTCGGCCGTGCCGGCGAGAAAACCTGGCTAGCACGCTACTCGTTCGACTTCGCCAAGGTCGGCGTACCCGGCCTGACGGCGGGCCTGGTGTACCTGCATGGCGACAACATCGATACCGGTGTGTGCACGTCCAGTGAACAGATCTTTAATATTTCCTAATGATCTAAATAAATCGATATTTATTCTTTTTAATAGATAAAAAACACAGGCACAGTTGAGCCCATCAAGCACTCACAAGGAGCAGCACCATGGGCCTCAGACTTGGCGATATCGCCCCCGATTTCGAACAGAACTCCAGCGCTGGCATCATCCGCTTTCATCAGTGGCTGGGCGATAGCTGGGGCGTGCTGTTTTCCCATCCGGCGGATTTCACACCGGTGTGCACCACCGAATTGGGCTTCACCGCCAGGCTCAAGGATGAGTTCGCAGGGCGCGGCGTCAAGGCGATCGCACTGTCCGTGGACCCTGTCGAGTCGCACCACAAGTGGATCGAGGACATCAACGAGACGCAGAACACCGTGGTCAATTTCCCGATCCTCGACGACGCCGACCGCAAGGTCTCGGACCTCTACGACCTGATCCATCCCAACGCCAACGACACCCTGACCGTGCGCTCGCTGTTCGTGATCGACCCGAACAAAAAGGTCCGGTTGACCATCACCTACCCGGCGAGCACCGGGCGCAACTTCAACGAAATCCTGCGGGTGATCGACTCGCTGCAACTCACCGACAACTACAAGGTGGCCACACCGGCCAACTGGCAGGACGGTGATGAGGTGGTGATCGTGCCGTCGCTCAAGGATGAGGAAGAAATCAGGCAGCGTTTTCCCAAGGGGTATCGTGCCGTTAAACCGTATTTGCGTCTGACGCCGCAGCCGAACCGGTAAGTCTTCAGCATTTTCGGCGCAGCTGATGCCGCCATCGCGAGCAAGCTCGCTCCCACAGTTGACCGCGTACCCCTGTAGGAGCGAGCTTGCTCGCGAAGGCGTCGGGTCAGACACCACAGACCTCAAAGTTAACAGCACCCACAAAACAGGGGATTTCAGGCCATTCCGACGGCCTGTTTTTTTGTCTGGAAGAAACCAAATTACATATTTCTTTAATGCATAACCAAATGAATAAATATGATTTATGGATATATAAATCAGCTGTTAAGGTCACTCCATCGAAGCGAGATCGCAAACCGCGAATCGCCAACACCGTGCAAGGAATCGTCTGAATGTTGGTTGTCTCACTCGGTGGCAGTCCCAGCCAGCGCTCTCGTTCCGGGGTGCTGCTGGATCGCTCCCGGCAATGGTTACAAGAGCAGGGCGTGGAAGTGGTGAGTTATCAGGTACGGGACTTCCCGGCCGAAGACCTGCTGCACGCACGCTTCGACAGCCCCAAGGTGATCGACCTGCTGCAACAGATTGAAAACGCCGATGGCCTGCTGATTGCCACACCGGTTTACAAGGCATCGTTTTCCGGTGCGCTGAAAGTCGTGCTGGACCTGCTGCCCGAACGCGCCTTGAGCCACAAGGTGGTTCTGCCGATGGCCACTGGCGGCAGCATCGCCCACATGCTGGCGGTTGATTACGCACTCAAGCCGGTGCTGTCGGCATTGAAGGCCCAGGAAATGCTGCAAGGGATTTTCGCCGTCGACAGCCAGATCGCCTACGGCGAAGGCAGCGCACTGGCGCAGTTGGCGCCGGAGCTGGAACAACGACTGAATGAATCGCTGGAGCTGTTTTTCAGCGCCATGGCGCGACGGCCCAAGCCGCTTGATCCGAATCTGTTGAATGATCGTTTGTTGAGTGCTCGCTGGAGCATTTGAGCCTCACCGAAAAATTGAAGTACTGGCCTTACTCGCCCGCCAACGGGCAAGCAGGTGCAGCCAAAACCCAACTGCAAAAAGGAGAGCGCCATGCGCCCTGTCATTTTGCGTCGTGGTCTGGTCGCTCTGTTTGCTGCGGCTGTCACCTTCGGCGCCATTACTCAAGCTCAGGCCGAGACTTTACGAATCGGCTATCAGAAATACGGCACCCTGGTGCTGCTCAAAGCCAAGGGCACGCTGGAAAAACGCCTCGCCGCCCAAGGCGTGGACGTGCAATGGACTGAATTCCCCGGTGGCCCGCAACTGCTTGAAGGCCTGAACGTCGGCTCCATCGACTTCGGCGTCACCGGTGAGACTCCACCCGTGTTCGCTCAGGCGGCCGGCGCCGACTTGCTCTACGTCGCCTATGAACCGCCAGCGCCTCACAGTGAGGCAATCCTGGTACCGAAGGACTCGTCGGTCAAATCGGTGGCGGACCTCAAAGGCAAGAAAATCGTCCTGAACAAGGGCTCCAACGTGCATTACCTGCTGGTGCGTGCACTGGAAGACGCCGGCCTCAAATACACCGACATCCAGACCGTATTCCTGCCGCCGGCCGATGCCCGCGCCGCGTTCGAGCGTGGCAGCGTCGACGCCTGGGTGATCTGGGACCCGTACCAGGCTGCCGCCGAACAACAGCTGCAAGCGCGCACCTTGCGCGATGGCCAGGGCATCGTCGACAACCATCAGTTCTACCTGGCGACCAAGCCTTATGCGCAGAAAAATCCCGAGGTGATCAAGACCCTGGTCGAAGAAGTGCGCGCGGTGGGCGAGTGGTCCAGGGCTAACCCGCAAGAGGTGACCCAACAGGTTTCTCCGCTGCTCGGCCTGCCAGCGGACATCACCCTGACTTCGGTGAAACGCCAGGGCTATGGCGCGCTGTTCCTCACCCCGGAAGTGGTCGCGGCGCAACAGAAAATCGCCGACAGCTTCTACCAGCTCAAGCTGATTCCCAAGCCGTTGAGCATCAAAGACGTGATCTGGACGCCGCCGGCTGCCGTTGCCAAAGCCCAATAAATCGATTCCCCAAGGAGACCACTCCATGAGCCTCAATATTTTCTGGTTCCTGCCTACCCACGGCGACGGCCATTACCTTGGCACCGCCGAAGGCGCCCGCGCCGTCGATCACGGTTACCTGCAACAAGTCGCACAGGCAGCGGATCGCCTGGGGTTCGGCGGGGTACTGATCCCTACCGGCCGTTCGTGCGAAGACTCGTGGCTGGTGGCGGCATCGCTGATTCCGGTGACCCAGCGTCTGAAGTTCCTTGTCGCCCTGCGCCCCGGGATCATTTCCCCGACGGTGGCAGCGCGTCAGGCTGCGACCCTGGATCGACTGTCTGGTGGTCGTGCGCTGTTCAACCTGGTGACCGGCGGTGATCCGGAAGAGTTGGCGGGCGATGGTCTGTTCCTCAGCCACGAAGAACGCTATCAGGCCTCGGTGGAGTTCACCCGTATATGGCGTCGGGTGCTGGAAGGCGAAACCGTCGATTACGATGGTCAGCACATCAGCGTGAAAGGCGCGAAATTGCTGTATCCACCGATCCAGCAACCGCGTCCTCCGCTGTACTTCGGCGGCTCCTCGGAAGCCGCGCAAGACCTGGCCGCCGAACAGGTGGAAATGGTCCTGACCTGGGGCGAACCACCGGCCGCCGTCGCGGAAAAAATCGAACAGGTCCGCGCCAAGGCCGCCAAGCTTGGACGCACCGTGCGCTTCGGCATTCGCCTGCACGTGATCGTGCGTGAAACCAACGATGAGGCCTGGAAGGCCGCGGATCGACTGATCTCCCATCTCGACAACGACACCATCGCCCGTGCCCAGGCTTCGCTGGCGCGTTTCGATTCGGTCGGTCAGCAACGCATGGCCGCATTGCATGGCGGCAACCGCGACAATCTGGAGGTCAGCCCTAACCTGTGGGCCGGTGTCGGTCTGGTGCGCGGCGGTGCCGGTACGGCGCTGGTAGGCGATGGTCCGACCGTGGCGGCCCGTGTGAAGGAGTACGCGGACCTGGGCATCGACACGTTCATTTTCTCCGGTTATCCACACCTGGRAGAGTCGTATCGGGTCGYTGAACTGCTGTTCCCACACCTCGATGTCGAGCGTCCAGAACTGCCGAAAAGTGCCGGCTACGTCAGCCCGTTCGGCGAGATGGTCGCCAACGACATTCTGCCCAAAGCCGCGTCCCAGAGCTGAGGCGCGGTCATGAAGAAAATCATCCACAGCCTGGCGCCCTGGGCGTTGCCGGTGTTGTTGCTGGCGGTGTGGCAGTTGAGTGTGTCGATGGGCTGGTTGTCGACACGGATTCTGCCGGCGCCGATCGCCGTCATCGAGGCCGGCGTGAGCCTGGTGCGCAGCGGCGAAATCTGGACGCACCTGGCGATCAGTGGCTGGCGTGCCGCGCTGGGCTTCACCATCGGCGGCGGCATCGGCCTGACGCTTGGCTTCATCACCGGTCTGTCGAAGTGGGGCGAGCGCCTGCTCGACAGTTCGGTGCAGATGATCCGCAACGTGCCGCACCTGGCGCTGATTCCACTGGTGATTCTGTGGTTCGGCATCGACGAGTCGGCGAAGATTTTCCTGGTGGCGCTGGGCACGTTGTTCCCGATTTACCTCAATACCTATCACGGCATCCGCAACGTCGACCCGGCACTGGTGGAGATGTCGCGCAGTTATGGCTTGTCGGGTTTCGGTCTGTTCTGGCAGGTGATTCTGCCGGGGGCGCTGCCTTCGATTCTGGTCGGCGTGCGCTTTGCCCTGGGTTTTATGTGGCTGACGTTGATCGTGGCGGAAACCATCTCCGCGAGTTCCGGCATCGGCTATCTGGCCATGAATGCCCGGGAATTCTTGCAGACCGACGTGGTGGTGCTGGCGATTCTGTTGTACGCGGTGCTCRGCAAACTGGCTGACCTCGCGGCCCGTGGACTTGAGCGTGTGTGGCTGCGCTGGCACCCGGCGTATCAGGTTGCCAGGGGAGGTTCGGTATGACCGCCCAACAACCTCCACGCCTGCTGCGCGGGACTCCGCTGGTGGTGCGCAAGTTGCAAAAAACTTTCGGTGCACGGCAGGTGCTGCGCGAGATCGACCTGCACATTCCGGCGGGTCAGTTTGTCGCCGTGGTCGGTCGTAGCGGCTGCGGCAAAAGTACCTTGCTGCGCTTGCTCGCCGGTCTCGATCAACCCTCGGGCGGTGAGTTGCTCGCCGGTGCCGCGCCATTGCGTGAAGCGCGGGAAGACACGCGGCTGATGTTCCAGGAAGCGCGTTTGCTGCCTTGGAAGAAGATCATCGACAACGTCGGTCTCGGCCTCAAGGGCAACTGGCGGCCGCAAGCGCTTGAAGCCTTGGAAGCGGTGGGCCTGGCCGATCGCGCCAATGAGTGGCCGGCAGCGTTGTCCGGTGGGCAGAAGCAACGCGTGGCCTTGGCCCGTGCGTTGATTCATCAGCCGCGCCTGCTGCTGCTCGACGAACCCTTGGGTGCGCTGGATGCCCTGACCCGAATTGAAATGCAGCAACTGATCGAACGACTCTGGCAACAGCATGGCTTCACCGTGTTGCTGGTGACCCATGACGTCAGCGAAGCGGTGGCGATTGCCGATCGGGTGATCCTGATCGAAGACGGCGAAGTCGGCCTCGACCTGCATGTGGAATTGCCGCGCCCTCGGATACGCGGTTCCCATCGGTTGGCGGCGCTGGAAACCGAAGTCCTCAATCGCGTGCTGGCGCTGCCCGGCCAACCGCCGGAACCGGAACCTGTTTCACCCTTGCCTACGCAATTGCGCTGGGCTCAATAACTCAAGTCTTACCCAACGACAGGAATCAACATCATGACAATCAAGGCCATCAACGTTCGCAACCAGTTCAAAGGCTCCATCAAGGAAATCGTCCTCGGCGACGTGCTGTCGGAAATCGACGTGCAGACCGCGTCCGGCATCGTCACTTCGGTGATCACCACACGCTCGGTGAAAGAGCTGGAACTGGCGGTCGGCAGTGAAGTGATCGCATTCGTGAAATCCACCGAGGTGTCGATCGCCAAGTTGTAAGCAATATGCGTAAACATCAACCCCGAAGGGTTTGAGCCCTTCGGGGTTTTTTCATGTGTGTTTGTCTTGGGATAAGTGGCGCGGCCATCGCGGGCAAGCCCGCTCCCACAAGGATCTCCAGTGAATACAGATTTTGTTTTCGACCGATAAACCTGTGGGAGCGGGCTTGCTCCGGGCGGCTTTCCGACGATGAGGCCAGTGAGCGCGCTAGAGCTTCCGCTTGGGCAAATACGGCGGCAAATACAACCCCACATAAGCATCAAATACCCGCATCCCTTCTTCAGCCATGCGCGGCGTAATCTGCCCGTGCTGCTGCACCGAGCGCGCATACACCCGGTCGCCCAGCTCCATGGCCAGGGCGAACACATCGACATCGCTCGGCAATGTCGGCAGCTCGAAGTGATGGTCGAACAACTTGTGCATCAGGTCGCCCAGTTCGATGTCGTGCTGGCGGTCGGCCTGGGTGACTTCGGTCAGGCCGTGCTGGGCCAGAATGAGTTGGCGGGCGGCAGCGTCCACTGCATAGATATCGAGCATGCGTTGTTCCACCAGTCGCGACAGATCGCGCCAGCCATTCAAGGCGAGGTGATCGATGGGGGCTTGCAGGYAGGCGCGGAAGGCCGCATGGACGTCGGCGGTCAAGGCTTCGAGCAGGGCAGGCACGCTGGCGAAGAAGTGGTAGACCGAGGAGGGTGGAATCTCCGCGCGCTCGGCGACGCTGTAGATCGACAGACTGGCCACGCCCTCGGCGGCCAACAGCGTGCGGGCCGCATCGAGAATCGAATCGATCCGGGCCTGGCTGCGTGCGCGGGGTTTGCGGGGGGTGGCTACGCGTGTCATCGGAGTCTCCTGCGGGGCAGCGGGCATTGTACGAGTCGACTCGCCCCTTGTCTGTATTGACTCACCGCCTCGCTTGGCAGTCCCGATGACTCATTTACCGACCACCACGCTACGATCGTTCAAGGGTTGGATCGGGCGAGCATTCATTGGATATATCGCTCGAAAAGCCTCCAGTTGTGCCTGGGACAATTGCACCGCAGTCGTCAGCACGTTCCACCGTACACCTTCAGTGCACGGTGGCTCTGTAAGAGAACCCATGAAGGCATAGGCGTTATGGTTTTCAGGCAATAAATCGGCAATGTTCGCGTTGTTCAAGGTGACCATGCCGCCTGCATTCCTGGGCATGGCGGCGAAGATCGGTTCCAGTGCCGTGTTGTGTGCGCCCTCTTCATACATCAAGGCAATAATCGCCAGTTCGCCTGCGTCATTTCGGTGAACCAGATGTGCGCCCAATGGATAAGTGCGGCCCTGAATCGTTTCTTCAGCAGGTGTGTGAAAGTGTAATTGCACGAGGGAAAAAGTACCGGAGGGCAGGGAGACACTACCTGAATTTGGCGCAGACACCTGAATCGTATGGCCGTTGTTCAGTACGGTAACTTTGTTTGGGCGATAGCTGAAGGACGCCGGTTTGAATGGGTACTCGAACGCGTTTTGGATGTCGATCGGTGACTGTTCGTTCCCTGACTTGCAAAGGCTGTATTCGCTTTTCAGTTCGCCCCAGTTTTCCGGGCCAGAGGGTCCTGCGTAACTCCATGGGGCAGTATCGGGAGTTTTGGCCCACGCAGTGGCGCACAGACCAGCGACGATCAGGGTAATGGCGGTACCTAATGGAATTTTAGTCATAAATGCAAAACTCAAAACTCAACACTTGGAGGGGCGACCGGATCAAATCTCGGGACCCTGAAGTTTGATCTTGCGGCGAGGTAATCGATGTAATCACTGTCTGATGGTTGTGTAGGAGTTGTCCCGGAAATGCCAGTCATCACTCAGCCGAAATGAACCCATAAAAAAACGCCGTAGGCTGTGAGGCCGGCGGCGTTTTTTTACTACTGCAACCGATTAAACGGTATGCAGGTACCAGTTGTACTCGAGGTCGGAGATGGAGTGTTCGAACTCCTCCAGCTCGCTCTCTTTGCATGCGACGAAGATATCGATGTATTTCGGATCGATGTACTTGGCCATGACTTCGCTGTCGTCCAGCTCGCGCAGTGCATCGCGCAGGTTGTTCGGCAGGCTCTGCTCGTTTTGCTCGTAGCTGTTGCCTTCCACTGGAGCGCCAGGCTCGACCTTGTTGGTCAGGCCGTGGTGCACGCCCGCCAGGACCGAAGCCATCAGCAGGTACGGGTTGGCATCGGCGCCGGCCACACGGTGTTCGATGCGTACGGCATCGGCGGCACCGGTCGGTACGCGAATCGCTACGGTGCGGTTGTCCAGGCCCCAGCACGGCGAGTTCGGCACGTAGAACTGTGCGCCGAAACGACGGTACGAGTTGACGTTCGGGCAGAGGAAGGCCATCTGCGCCGGTAGGGTCTCGAGCACACCGCCGATCGCGTGACGCAGTGCGGCGTTCTGCTCGGGATCCTCACTGGCAAAAATATTCTTGCCGTCTTTGTCGAGAATCGAGATATGGACGTGCAGACCATTGCCCGCCTGGCCCGGATACGGCTTGGCCATGAAGGTGGTGTCCATTTCATGGTCGTAGGCGATGTTCTTGATCAGGCGCTTGAGCAGGACCGCGTAGTCGCAGGCCTTGATCGGGTCAGCCACGTGGTGCAGGTTGACTTCGAACTGCGCCGGGGCACTTTCCTTGACGATGGCGTCGGCCGGAATGCCTTGCTCTTTGGCACCTTCCAGAATGTCCTGGAGGCAGTCGACGTATTCGTCGAGGTCGTCGATCAGGTAGACCTGTGTCGAGTGCGGACGTTTGCCGGAAACCGGCGAGCGAGGCGGTTGCGGACGACCGTTCACGTTCTCCTGGTCGATCAGGTAGAACTCCAGTTCGAACGCGGCGCAGATGGTCAGGCCCATTTCGTCGAACTTGCGCACCACGTTGGCCAGCACTTCACGCGGGTCGGCGAAGAATGGCTCGCCTTCGAGTTCGTGCATGGTCATCAACAGTTGCGCGGTCGGGCGCTTCTGCCATGGCTCGTTGCACAGGGTATCGGGGATTGGATAGCAGATTCGGTCAGCATCACCGATGTCCAGGCCCAGGCCGGTGCTTTCCACCGTCGAGCCATTGATATCCAGAGCAAATAAAGAGGCCGGCAGGTTGATGCCTTTCTCGTAAACCTTGTGGAGGCTGGTGCGTTCGATGCGCTTGCCGCGCACCACACCATTCATATCCGCAATCAGAAGGTCAACGTACAGAACCTCAGGATGTTCCTTAAGGAACGCGTTCGCTTCGTTAAGCTGAACGGCACGCGGGGGTACCGACATGATGCAACACCTTTGTTGTTAAAAATATCAATCATTGATCTTTTCAGATTCCAGTCAACCCGAACGGCATGCCGAAGTCAAGCGAGGCCTTTTTTGCCCTAAAAAAGCGCTTGTGTGGCTTTTTTGAGGCGCTTTGGGGCGTTTTTATGCCTTTGGCCCCAGTGGCGCCCGCAGGCTTGAGCGGGCCGTGTTGTATTTTTTACGGGGGTGTTGTGTAAAAAAATGAACAAGGCTAAGCTCGAATCAAACCCATAACAGCAATAATACCGGGGTGCTTCATGTCTCGCCTGCCGATAATCGGCGTCACCGACTGCTCAAGACAGGTCGGTCGGCATGTTTATCACATCAGTGATGACACGTCCGTCCGTTCCGTGGCCTCGGCGGTTCCGGTGATCCTTGCGTCCCTGACGGTTCGACCGTCCCCGTCCGATATTCTGGACGGTCGCGATGGCACCCCCATTACGGTTACTCCATTCAATATAGAACCGATTCACAATAGCGGCCTGACCATCGTTCAGGGCTCCGCTCGCGATTCTGCACGCCCGGCCTCTGCAGCCGCGTTGGCAAGCACGATAATCTGCCGCGCAAACGCTCTACAACGCGACGCCGATGCGTCAAACAACGCCTGACCTTAAAAGGGTCAGACAACTCAAGCCTAGAGGCATTTATGAGTAACAACCTCGACCAGCTCACCGATTGGTTGAAAAACCACAAGATCACAGAAGTCGAATGCATGATCGCCGACTTGACCGGGATTACCCGGGGCAAGATTTCGCCGACCAACAAATTCATCGCCGAAAAGGGCATGCGCCTGCCAGAGAGCGTGCTGTTGCAGACCGTGACCGGCGATTACGTCGAAGACGACATCTATTACGAACTGCTCGACCCGGCCGACATCGACATGATCTGCCGCCCCGACCAGAGTGCGGTGTACCTGGTGCCGTGGGCCATCGAGCCGACCGCCATCGTCATCCACGATACCTACGACAAGCAAGGCAACCCGATCGAGCTGTCGCCGCGCAACGTGCTCAAGAAAGTCCTGAAACTCTATACCGACAAAGGCTGGCAGCCGATCGTGGCGCCGGAAATGGAGTTTTACCTGACCAAGCGCAGTGACGACCCGGACTACCCGTTGCAGCCGCCGGTCGGTCGCTCCGGTCGCCCGGAAACCGGTCGTCAGTCGTTCTCCATTGAAGCGGCGAACGAGTTCGATCCGCTGTTCGAAGACGTCTATGACTGGTGCGAACTGCAGGACCTGGACCTCGATACGCTGATCCACGAGGACGGCACGGCGCAGATGGAAATCAACTTCCGTCACGGCGATGCCCTGTCCCTGGCCGACCAGATCCTGGTGTTCAAGCGCACCATGCGCGAGGCCGCGCTCAAGCACAACGTCGCTGCGACCTTCATGGCCAAGCCGATGACCGGCGAGCCGGGCAGCGCCATGCACTTGCACCAGAGCGTCATCGACATCGAGACCGGCAAGAACATCTTTTCTAATGAAGACGGGACCATGAGCCAGCTGTTCCTGCACCACATCGGTGGTCTGCAGAAACTCATTCCCGAGCTGTTGCCGCTGTTCGCACCCAACGTCAACTCGTTCCGCCGCTTCCTGCCGGATACTTCGGCACCGGTGAACGTGGAGTGGGGCGAAGAGAACCGCACCGTGGGCCTGCGGGTGCCGGATGCGGGGCCGCAAAACCGTCGGGTGGAAAACCGCCTGCCGGGCGCCGATGCCAACCCCTACCTGGCAATTGCCGCGAGCCTGCTCTGCGGTTACATCGGCATGGTCGAAGGCCTGAACCCGAGTGCACCGGTGGTGGGACGTGGCTATGAACGCCGCAACCTGCGCCTGCCGCTGACCATCGAAGACGCGCTGGAACGCATGGAAAACAGTTCAACCATCGAGAAATACCTCGGCAAAAATTTCATCACTGGCTACGTCGCGGTCAAGCGGGCCGAGCATGAAAACTTCAAGCGCGTGATCAGTTCGTGGGAAAGGGAATTCCTGCTCTTTGCCKTCTGATACGCCAGGCGCCGCCGCTACCTGGTGGCGCTTACACCTGATTTTTTTAGGAGATTCACATGACCAGCAACAATCCGCAAACCCGTGAATGGCAAACCTTGAGCAATGACCACCACCTGGCTCCGTTCAGCGACTTCAAGCAGCTGAAAGAGAAAGGCCCGCGGATCATTACCAACGCCAAGGGCGTTTACCTCTGGGACAGCGAAGGTAACAAGATCCTCGACGGTATGGCCGGCCTGTGGTGTGTCGCGATTGGTTATGGTCGCGATGAACTGGCCGATGCCGCCAGCAAGCAGATGCGCGAGCTGCCTTACTACAACCTGTTCTTCCAGACGGCGCACCCACCGGTACTGGAGCTGGCCAAGGCTATCGCCGACATCGCGCCAGAGGGTATGAACCATGTGTTCTTCACCGGTTCCGGCTCTGAAGGCAACGACACCATGTTGCGTATGGTTCGTCACTACTGGGCGATCAAGGGCCAGCCGAAAAAGAAAGTCATCATCAGCCGCAAGAACGGCTATCACGGTTCCACCGTGGCCGGCGCGAGCCTGGGCGGCATGACGTACATGCACGAACAGGGCGACTTGCCGATCCCGGGCATCGTTCACATTGCCCAGCCGTACTGGTTCGCCGAAGGCGGCGACATGACTCCGGAAGAATTCGGTGTATGGGCGGCCAACCAGCTGGAAGAAAAGATTCTGGAAGTCGGCGTCGACAACGTCGGTGCCTTTATTGCCGAACCGATCCAGGGTGCCGGTGGCGTGATCATTCCGCCAGAGACCTACTGGCCGCGCATCAAGGAAATCCTCGCCAAGTACGACATCCTGTTCGTGGCTGACGAAGTGATTTGCGGTTTCGGTCGCACCGGCGAGTGGTTCGGCAGCGATTTCTACGGCCTCAAGCCAGACATGATGACCATCGCCAAGGGCCTGACCTCGGGCTACATCCCGATGGGCGGCCTGATCGTGCGTGATGAAGTGGTGGACGTGCTCAACGAGGGCGGCGACTTCAACCACGGTTTCACCTATTCCGGGCACCCGGTGGCGGCGGCTGTGGGGCTGGAAAACATCCGTATCCTGCGCGACGAGAAAATTGTCGAGCGCGTGAAGTCAGAAACGGCACCGTATTTGCAAAAGCGTCTGCGGGAACTGAACGATCACCCGCTGGTGGGTGAAGTTCGTGGGGTCGGGCTGTTGGGGGCCATCGAACTGGTCCAGGACAAAGCCACTCGCAAGCGTTACGAGGGCAAGGGCGTCGGCATGATCTGCCGTCAGTTCTGCTTCGACAATGGCCTGATCATGCGCGCAGTCGGCGACACCATGATCATCGCTCCGCCACTGGTGATCACGCCGGCGGAAATCGATGAGCTGGTGACAAAGGCTCGCAAGTGCCTTGACCTGACCCTGAGTGCATTGCAGGGCTAAGTGCTAGGCTCAGAGCGAGGGAGCTGCGGCGCTCTCGCTCAAAGCTGTCACAAAGGCCGGTCTTTTCTTGAAAGACCGCCTCGGATCTTGCCAGACTAGCTGCAGTTCCAGTTGTCCGGGTTCGGCCGCTGAACAAAGTGGTTCAAAAAAGAAAAATTTGGAGCATGACGCATGAAGGCATTAGGTAAAAAGCTTGCTGGCAAGACACTTCTCGCCCTGTCCGTCGCGGGCATGATGGCGGGTGCGGTTCAGGCGGATGACAAGGTGTTGCACGTATACAACTGGTCCGACTACATCGCTCCGGACACCATCGCGAACTTCGAGAAAGAGTCGGGGATCAAGGTCGTTTACGACGTATTCGACAGCAACGAGACCCTGGAAGCCAAACTGCTGGCGGGCAAGTCCGGCTACGACGTGGTCGTGCCATCGAACAACTTCCTGGCCAAGCAGATCAAGGCCGGCGTATATCAGGAGCTGGACCAGTCCAAGCTGCCTAACTGGAAAAACCTGAACCAGGATCTGCTCAAGGCCGTTTCGGTCAGTGACCCTGGCAACAAGCACGCCTTCCCGTACATGTGGGGCTCGATCGGCATCGGTTACAACCCGGCGAAGGTCAAGGCTGCGTTGGGCGTCGATACCATCGACTCCTGGGACGTGCTGCTCAAACCGGAAAACATTGCCAAGCTCAAGGGTTGCGGTGTGAGTTTCCTCGATTCGCCGACCGAAATGCTCCCGGTCGCGCTGCACTACCTGGGCCTGCCAACCGACAGTCAGAAGAAAGAAGACATCAAGAAAGCCGAGGAACTGTTCCTCAAGATTCGTCCTTCGATCACCTACTTCCACTCGTCCAAGTACATCTCGGACCTGGCCAACGGCAACATCTGCGTAGCGGTTGGCTACTCGGGTGACGTTCAGCAGGCCAAGTCCCGTGCCGCAGAGGCGGGTGACAAGGTCAAAGTCAGCTACGCCATTCCGAAAGAAGGCGCTGGCAGTTTCTTCGACATGGTCGCGATTCCCAAGGATGCCGAGAACGTTCAGGGCGCCTACAAGTTCATGACCTTCCTGCAGAAGCCTGAAGTCATGGCCAGTATCACCAACGCCGTACGCTTCCCGAACGGTAACGCCGCTGCAACAGCTCTGGTAGAAAAAGACATCACCAGCGATCCAGGCATCTACCCGCCAGCCGATGTGCAGGCCAAGTTGTATGCCATCGCCGACCTGCCAGCGGCGACCCAGCGTGAAATGACCCGCAGCTGGACCAAGATCAAATCCGGTAAATAAGCCGGTTTGATGCAACGGCCTGTTGTCGTCACCTGCGCGGTGGCGGCAACAGGTTGAATTAAATGACAAAAGTTTTGCTGGAACGGTTTTTCGAGGGTAAGTTGCGCGCCGGTTTTGTTGCCGGGCAACTACGGTTGTCATGTAACGCGGGGCAACTTGGGCCCAACTAATTTCAGAGGACCTCCACTTGCCTGTTTTTTCTTTCTTGCGCAAAGCCATGCTGGTCGGCGCCGGGCTGACGATTGCTGTCAGTGTCCAGGCCGCCGGTACCGTGCATATTTATAACTGGTCAGACTACATCGGCGAGACCACCCTGGCCGACTTCCAGAAAGAGACCGGTATCAAGCCGGTTTATGACGTCTTCGATTCCAACGAAACCCTGGAAGGCAAGTTGCTCGCCGGGCGTACCGGCTACGACGTGGTCGTGCCGTCGAACCACTTTCTCGGCAAACAGATCAAGGCCGGGGCGTTCCAGAAACTCGACAAGTCGCAGCTGCCGAACTATTCGAACCTCGACCCGGTGCTGCTCAAGCGCCTGGAACAGAACGATCCGGGCAACCTGTACGCCGTGCCGTACCTGTGGGGCACCAATGGCATCGGCTACAACGTCGACAAGGTCAAGGCTGTGCTGGGCGTCGACACGATCGATTCCTGGGGCGTGCTGTTCGAGCCGCAGAACATCAAGAAACTGCAAAGCTGTGGTGTAGCCTTCCTCGACTCCGCCGATGAAATGATGCCGACAGTGCTCAACTACATGGGCCTGAATGCCAACAGCACCGATCCCAAGGACTACGAAAAGGCCACCGCCAAGTTGCTTGCAGTGCGACCTTACGTGACCTACTTCCACTCTTCGAAATACATCGCGGATCTGGCCAACGGCGATATCTGCGTGGCGATCGGTTTCTCCGGCGACATCTTCCAGGCGAAGAATCGCGCCGAAGAAGCCAAGAAAGGCGTGAACATCGCCTATTCGATCCCGAAAGAGGGCGGCGCGCTCTGGTTCGACATGCTGGCGATTCCGAAGGACTCGGCCAACGTGAAGCAGGCCAACGCGTTCATCAACTATTTGCTCAAACCCGAGGTGATTGCCCAGGTCAGTGATTACGTCGGCTATGCCAACCCTAATCCGGGGGCGGACAAACTGATGGAACAGTCCATTCGCACCGACGAAGCGGTTTATCCACCGCAAGCGGTGCTCGACAAGACCTACGTGTCCATCGAGCTACCGCCGAATATTCAACGTTTGATGACCCGCAGCTGGACCAAGGTCAAGTCGGGTAAATAGTTTCAAGGCTCAAACTATCCAGGTTGGCTCACCTTGAGCGAACTGCACTCTTTTTTTCTGGGAGTTTCGTAAATGGCAGTTGCCTCCGGCGCCTATAAGAAAGCCCTCGAGGGCGACCAGTCACCTAAACAGGTACTGGTCAAAATCGACCGGGTCACGAAGAAGTTCGACGAGACGATTGCCGTGGACGATGTGTCCCTGGAAATCAAGAAAGGCGAAATTTTCGCCCTGCTCGGCGGTTCGGGATCGGGCAAATCCACGTTGCTGCGCATGCTCGCAGGTTTCGAACGGCCCACGGAGGGGCGCATTTTCCTCGATGGCGTAGACATCACTGACATGCCGCCCTACGAGCGGCCAATCAACATGATGTTCCAGTCCTACGCCCTGTTTCCGCACATGACTGTGGCGCAGAACATTGCCTTCGGCCTCAAGCAGGACAAGTTGTCGGCCGCTGAAATCGATGCACGGGTGGCGGACATGCTCAAGCTGGTACAGATGAGCCAGTACGCCAAGCGCAAGCCGCATCAGTTGTCCGGCGGGCAGCGTCAGCGCGTGGCCCTGGCCCGTTCCCTGGCCAAGCGTCCGAAATTGCTGCTGCTCGACGAACCGATGGGCGCCCTGGACAAGAAGCTGCGTTCGCAAATGCAGCTGGAGCTGGTGGAGATCATCGAGCGCGTCGGCGTAACTTGCGTGATGGTGACCCACGACCAGGAAGAGGCCATGACCATGGCCGARCGCATCGCGATCATGCACCTGGGCTGGATCGCCCAGATCGGCAGCCCGATCGACATCTACGAAACCCCGACCAGCCGCCTGGTCTGCGAATTCATCGGCAACGTGAACATCTTCGAAGGCGAAGTGATCGACGACGCCGAAGGCCACGCGATCATTACCTGCAAGGACCTGGATCGTCAGATCTATGTCGGCCACGGCATCAGCACTTCGGTGCAGGACAAGTCGGTTACCTACGCGATACGTCCGGAAAAACTGCTGGTCACCGCCAACATGCCGACCTGCCAGTACAACTGGTCCAGCGGCAAGGTGCACGACATCGCCTACCTCGGCGGCCATTCGGTGTTCTACGTCGAACTGCCAAGCGGCAAGCTGGTGCAGTCGTTCGTGGCCAACGCCGAGCGTCGCGGGCAGCGTCCGACCTGGGGTGATCAGGTCTACGTGTACTGGGAAGACGACAGCGGCGTGGTACTTCGCTCATGAACATGCGCAAACTCAAACGCCGTCTCAATCGAATAATTCCCGGTGGCCGTCAGATGGTCATCGGAGTTCCTTTCATCTGGCTGTTCCTGTTCTTCATGCTGCCGTTCTTCATTGTTCTGAAGATCAGCTTCGCCGAAGCGGACGTCGCCATTCCGCCGTACACCGAAATCTACAGCTACGCCGAGCAGAAGCTGCAGTTGCTGCTTAACCTGGGCAACTACGCAATGCTGGCCGGTGACGAGCTGTACATCGCCGCTTACCTCGGCTCGTTGAAGATGGCGCTTTTCAGCACCATCCTCTGCCTGCTGATCGGCTACCCGATGGCCTACGGCATCTCCGTTGCCCGCAAGGAAGTGCAGACGGTGCTGGTGCTGCTGATCATGATGCCGACCTGGACCGCGATCCTGATCCGCGTTTATGCGTGGATGGGCATCCTCAGCAACAACGGCCTGCTCAATGGTTTCCTGATGAGCATGGGCTGGATCGACGAACCGCTGCAGATCCTCAACACCAACCTGGCGGTCTACATCGGCGTAGTCTATTCCTACCTGCCGTTCATGATCCTGCCGTTGTACGCCAACCTGGTGAAGCACGACCAGAGCCTGCTGGAAGCCGCGTCGGACCTGGGTTCGAGCACCTTCAACAGCTTCTGGAAAATCACCGTGCCGCTGTCGAAAAACGGCATCATCGCAGGCTGCATGCTGGTGTTCATCCCGGTGGTGGGCGAGTTCGTGATCCCGGAACTGCTGGGCGGTCCGGAAACCCTGATGATCGGTAAAGTGCTCTGGCAGGAGTTCTTCAACAACCGTGACTGGCCGGTGGCGTCTGCCCTGGCGGTGGTGATGCTGGCGATCCTGATTGTGCCGATCATTCTGTTCAACCGTAGTCAGGCCAAAGAAATGGAGGGCAAGGAATGAAGCGCTTCCGTTTCTCAAGTTTCATGCTGGTAGCGGGTTTGCTATTCATCTACGCGCCGATGCTGATCCTGGTGATCTACTCGTTCAACGCCTCCAAACTGGTAACGGTGTGGGGCGGCTGGTCGGTCAAGTGGTACGTCGGCTTGCTCGACAACAGCCAGTTGATGGGCTCGGTGGTGCGCTCGCTGGAAATCGCCTGCTACACGGCGGTGGCGGCGGTGGCACTGGGTACATTGGCGGCGTTCGTCCTGACGCGCATTACGCGCTTCAAGGGCCGCACCCTGTTCGGTGGCCTGGTCACCGCGCCACTGGTCATGCCTGAGGTGATCACCGGTCTGTCGCTGTTGCTGCTGTTCGTGGCCATGGCGCAGATGATCGGCTGGCCGCAGGAGCGCGGCATCGTCACCATCTGGATCGCCCACACCACGTTCTGTGCGGCCTATGTGGCGGTGGTGGTCTCGGCGCGTTTGCGCGAGCTGGACCTGTCCATCGAAGAGGCGGCCATGGACCTGGGCGCGAAACCGTGGAAGGTGTTCTTCCTGATCACCATCCCGATGATCGCCCCATCGCTGGCGGCGGGCGGCATGATGTCGTTCGCCCTGTCGCTGGATGACCTGGTGCTGGCGAGCTTCGTGTCCGGCCCGGGTTCCACGACCCTGCCGATGGAAGTGTTCTCGGCGGTGCGTCTGGGGGTGAAGCCCGAGATCAACGCCGTGGCCAGCCTGATCCTGCTGGCCGTGTCGATCGTGACCTTCATGGTCTGGTTCTTCAGCCGTCGCGCCGAAGAAAGCCGCAAGCGTGCGATCCAGCAAGCGATCGAGGAAGCGGCAGCCGACTCGTGGAAGC
>NZ_JBGCUL010000916.1:0-1751 GCF_054177685.1 Pseudomonas sp. P5_A2_2 | reverse complement strand
TACCCAGGCTGACAGTCGAGAAGCCGCTGGCAAAATAAGGCCGATAAGGGGCGAAGAAAATCTTGCTGTCCGGATACAGACCAAAGCCCGCCGACTTGCCTTCGATCATGTCCCTGGCTTTCTGGATTCGGTGCTCAGGCACGAAAGCATTCTTGACGATCAGGGTTTTGCTACCGCTGCCACGCATACCAACGGCAAACCAGTCATCGCGAATTTCGTAGTCACTGCTTGGCAGCACCGCGAAACAATAATCCCGAGTGCCTTCGGTATTCTCGCGAAAGAATCCCATGATGGCCCATTCGGCATGATCACAGCCTGAACTCCATCCCATCTCACCACTAAAGGTGACGCCTCCCTCCACCTCCTCGGTGCGACCAAAAGGCGCGATGCTGCTGCTGGCAGTAGCATCGGGGTCATTCCCCCAAACCTCATCCTGCAGCTTGCTGGAAAACATTGCGATTTGATGACTGTGAGTACATAGAAGGCTCATGGCCCAGGCAGTGCTGGCACAGGAACCGGCCAACAATGCGATGCAGTCGGCAAACTGAGGCAGGGAGATCTCCATGCCGCTGTATTTTTTCGGCTGCAACGCATGGTGCATACCAATGCCTTTGAGCAAGGCGATATTTTCGGCGGGAACATAACGCGCGCGTTCGGCCTCGAAGGCATTAGCCGCGATAATAGGCAGAACGCCTTTCAGGTCTTCCAATAGCGGGTTTGGAGTTTTCATGGGCGGTCTCTTTATTATTGGATAGTAGCGCTCCGCTCAGCAAGCACCTGTGAATCGCGCCGGAAGGCACCGTACGCCAGATGGCAAGCAGGTAAGCGGGGAAATACCATTCCAGTATGAGGTGCTGGAACAGGACGAAAAATGCACGTTACAAACAGAAGATTGCACTTTTCATAGAGGCTCTTATCGCAACGAACAAAAAGCGCAAACGAGCCCGGAGGGGGTGACTCACCGACACAGGTGACAAATCACTCCTTGCTTGCTTACTCGCGTCGCTGACTGCCCGACAAAGCTCCCGCCCAAAAGAAGCTGAAACATACGAAACGCTGTGAGTCGAATAAATCTAACCAAATCGGAGAATTGCCGCCTACAACACCACCCTCAATTTAAGCTATGAAGACCCGCGAATATTCGGCAAAACTGGCTTAATCGTGATCAAAGGCTTTCCTACGACATGGATTTAACCCGGGGTAGAAATTATTCAACACAGGCAATATACTGAACACTACGTATACTAATTAATGTCTTGACGAGAGCCATCCTGGGCTTTTGTTTTTCAGAACAAATGTACCTGGGTAAGGGATCTTGAGAATGTCGATTAATAAACCCGCATCGACCACAAAATCGGTAGTGGGTCGCCCACGTAGTGAAGCTACGCGCCGTCAGATCCTGGACGCTACCATCAGTCTCCTGCAGGAAAAATCCATTCAGGCAATCTCAATCGAGGCGATAGCACGAGAAGCTGGCGTTAGTAAATCGACCATATACCGGTGGTGGGACTCTAAAGCGTTAGTCGTCATTGACGCGTTCATAGAAAATCAGATGTTGAAGACACCCTTGCCACGAGAACTTGGCCCGAGAGAGGCAATTGCTCAGCACTTCCGCTCCCTTGTGGACCAATATTCTGGTTGGGCCGGCCGATTGGTCGCACAAATTCTCGCGGAAGGTCAGTCATCTCCCTCTACTTTACGAGATTTTCGAGAGCGGTTTCATTATGGAAGACGCGCAATAATTCGAGAAA
>NZ_JBGCUL010000915.1:0-1754 GCF_054177685.1 Pseudomonas sp. P5_A2_2 | reverse complement strand
CGCTCCTACAGTTGGTTTTTATTCAAGCATAAAAAAGGCCTGCTCCTAATTGGGAGCAGGCCTTGTTTTTAACCAGTCAGTAATGACTTGTTTAATTAGTAGAACCGGTCAATCACCCGAACTTCGTTCTGATTCTGCATCGAGGCCCAGGCCTGTTTCAGGGTTTGCAGAACATTACCGATGAAGTCCTTGTCGGCCGCGGCCTTCTTGCCGACATAGCCCTGGCCGCGACGGTACATCTTCAGTCGGGCGWGCAGGTTCTGGTTGTTCTGKTMGAACTCTGCTTCATGGGCGTGCGGCGACAGGCAGTCGATATGAACCTGGCCACACTTGCTGATCCAGAGAATATGGTTGTCGTGGCTGTCTTTCTTTGCAGCGAAKATACGAGCCAGTTCATCGATAGTTGGTTGATTGTTCAGATTCATCATAAAGCCCCTTGACCAATTGGTGATCTTTCAAAGTTGATTCGCTAATACAGGTAGCCCATCGGTTAGTTGATCCCTGGCACCGAAACCAGGACGTCAGCGTTCGACCGCCTTATCGGGCGGGGTCCTGCGTCTGTTGCATGTAGTCGTGTTGAATAACTGCTACGCAATCGCGTCACAACGAAGAGAAGCGGCGAAAACCTTAAGGCCACTGCCGACGTTTTCAGGGTCGGCCACAAGCTTCATGAGGATTGCTCGCCAAGACTTCTCGCCCTTGTACTGGACGTTCAGGCCAGGTCAGCTTCTTCAATCTGCCTTGTGGGCAGCGTGTATCCGGGAAAAACAGCTCGGCGGTCAGACGAGCTTGCTCAAACGTGTTGCCTGTACTCCCGATCGGGGAGACGTCTGCATCATGCAAGGGCAAATCGGAGGCGTCAACGGTTTTGTAGTGATTATTTTTGGTCACTACATATTGTCGGACAATGCTGTCAGGAATTAGCGGGGCAGTCGAGGGCGTGTCGGTCAGGACGACAAAGGCGGACACTCAAAGCGGTAAAAAGTACAGGGATGGCGGTCAACCACCTGCTGATGCAAGGTGAATCCGCCAATGTCGAGCCCCGGCATCACGGCGGCCCAGAACAGGCGTGCCGGCTGGTTCGCCTCGATGTGGAAAATCTGCCATTGACCGGGGAATCGGCTCAAGAGGGTGGAAACGACAAATCGCGCGACACCCCGGCCACGGAAGCGTCGGCTGACAAACAGATAGCCGATGTTGTAGTCGGCACCGGGTAGATGGACCTGGTTATCCACGGACACGAAGCCGGCCAGTTCACCGTCGACCTTGATCAGGAAGGGCCGGGTGGCCGGGTTTCGCCAGTAGTCGGGCATGGGCAGGATGTTGAACAAACCGTATTCGCCCAGTTTCAGCGGCAGCCATTCGCTGAAGTCGTAGGTGTAGAACTGCATCAGGTTCTCGATGGTTTCCAGTTCATCGCGTTGGGCGGCGTGCAGTTCTATCGAGGACATGTGGGTTGGCTCCTGTCTCGGTCAGACAAGGATAGATCGTGCGATGAGTATCCTGTGGCGAGGGTTAAGTCTTGCTTGCCGGCTTTGCCCTGCGCTTGGTGCCGCTTGCTGGTTTGCGCGGGGCGCCTTTGCGTTTTTTCTTCCATGGGGCTGCGGCGGAACCGGTGGGCGGCGGGCCGCTGATGGTCATGCTCAGCCCGGCGCAGCGACTGACCTGCTTGCTCATCCACGCCGCCTGTTTGGTGACGAACTCTTCCAGGCTCATTTCCCCGCTTTGCACCATGTCCAGGGCCTGTTCCCAGA
>NZ_JBGCUL010000914.1:0-1759 GCF_054177685.1 Pseudomonas sp. P5_A2_2 | reverse complement strand
CAACTACCCAGCGCTCCAGCCTGTAATGAACTCAGTCCCCACTCGGCCATCAGCGAGGGCAACACGACCCCGTAGATGACCAGGTCATAGCCGTCGAAGATAATGATTAGCGCACACCAGAACAGTACGCGTGCATGGAAGGTATTGAAACGAGCCCCGTCAATGAGGGCTGCTACATCGATCGTACGCATGGCATCGCTCTTTTTTGTCGTTGTTATAGAGCCGAAGGTTCAGATTCCCCCGGTAGTTGCGCGGTGCCCAATTTAATTGTCCGACCTGCATTTTTGAGTGACGCAAACCGTTCAAAATTTGGGTAGTGCAGCGATCATGGCCAACGCATCGAGCGTGATAAATACAGTGATCCAAATACCTACTATTTCGAACGTGAATAAAGATCAGAGATGGGCAAAAGCCACGCAGCCATTGCGATGGACGCGACGCTACAGCACTTGATAGGCTGAAGTTCTTGCAGCGGCCATTCAGAGCGCTGCAGACCCTACGACGGGCAACCTTGTCGCCGTGGTATGAGCCCATCTACTTGAGGCGTTATGGAATTACGTGAGCTGGATCTCAATCTAATTTTGGTGTTCAACCAACTGCTGATCGACCGTAAAGTCTCGACTGCCGCGGATAATCTTCAGCTGACCCAACCTGCTGTCAGCAACGCGCTAAAGCGGTTGCGTACCGCCTTGAACGACGAACTTTTCGTACGCACCTATCAGGGAATGGAACCCACGCCTTATGCCCGGCAGCTGGCTGAGCCGGTAGCGCTAGCCATTCAAACTTTACGCGATGCACTGAGCCGACAGGACACGTTTGACCCGCTCCACAGCAATCGCAGATTCACCATGGCGATGACCGACATSGGTGAAATCTACTTCATGCCGCGGCTGATGGATGCCTTGGCTGAACGCGCACCGGGGTGCTCGATCAGTACGCTGCGCAACAATACCGATACCTTGGGCGAAGGTCTTCAGAATGGTGCGATCGACCTTGCAGTGGGATTGCTGCCTCACCTTCAAGCAGGTTTTTTTCAACAACGCCTGTTCCACCATCGTTACGTCTGCCTGTGCCGCAAGGACCATCCTGCCACCCGGGAGCCGTTGACGCTGGAGCGTTTTTGYAGCTATGACCATGTTCGTGTTGTCGCGGCGAATACGGGGCACGGCGTCGTTGATACCTTCCTCGCACGAGAAGGTATCGAGCGAAACATACGGTTGGAGGTTCCGCATTTCGTAGCGATAGGCCACATCCTTCAACGCACTGATTTGCTGGCGACCGTACCTGAACGATTTGCTATCAGTTGCGAACAACCCTTCGGGCTCGCCGTTCTAGCGCCGCCACTGGAGTTGCCGAACATCGAGATCAATCTGTTCTGGCATGCACGGTACAACAAAGATCCGGCCAATCGCTGGTTACGACAGCTCATGTTCGAGCTGTTCTCGGATTAGGGCAGATCACTCTGCCCCGGACAGCGCCTGAATCAGCATTCGATAATATTCACCGCCAGACCGCCTCGCGCGGTTTCCTTGTACTTGCTTTTCATGTCGGCTCCCGTTTGACGCATGGTGCGGATCACCTTGTCGAGCGAGACGAAATGTTGCCCATCACCGCGCAAAGCAAGGCGCGCGGCGTTGATGGCCTTCACCGAGCCCATGGCATTTCTCTCGATGCAGGGCACCTGAACGAGGCCACCGATCGGATCACAGGTCAGGCCGAGATTGTGCTCCATGCCAATTTCAGCCGCGTTCTCTACTTG
>NZ_JBGCUL010000913.1:0-1761 GCF_054177685.1 Pseudomonas sp. P5_A2_2 | reverse complement strand
GCATCATTCGTAACGAAYTGCTGGCGCCGGCGCATGTGATACGGTTTCTATCCAATACGTGAGTCCGACAAGTGACCAGGACTTTGGGGAAAACATCCTCCATCATCGCTCGCCCATCTGGATGGAAGGCACACTCGACACCGTCCATTAACTGAGCTTCCGCCAGAAAAAACGCACCATTCCACAAACCGCCCATGGTCGCGCCAAGAGATGCGACGTTACGTAGCTTGCGCCGTAACAGCGGGTCGCTGATCAGCTTCACTCGCAAACCACCAGCGACAATGAGAACGTCGATACGATCCGGTAGTTGGGATAACTCCAGGTCCGCTGAAATTGCTATTCCCAGATCGCTCATTACAAGGCGGTTCTTGATGCCGACCGTCAACACCTCAAACGCCGGTGTCTCGTTAATCAGGTTGGCGGTCACCAGTGCATCGATAGCGCCGGTGAACGACATCATCGAGAAATTGTTCAAAAGCACGAAAGCTACACGAGTCACCGCCTGCGGCATTAATGGTTTCTGCGCCGTATAGGAGTACCCCATGTTCTTGTCTTTAAGCACGCTCTCGAATACGAATGGCATAAATCCTCTTTGACACCTTTACCAATAGCTGCGAAACCGTTGCGCAATCTAGACAGCGGTTTTTGGAGCAGACAGCAACAAATCAAAGAATGACTCGCAGTCATCGCTCTCAGGCAGTGCTTCAACACTGTTCTTGATCGCATTGCTGAGCGTGGATCCCAAGCTGTCATCAGCCAGCAAAAGATATTTAGCCGTGAGTTCGGCACTCGACATAGGGTTGCCGGGGTCGCCCTTGGCCGTCGCGGTGGGGCTCGTAAGACGCGTGCCGTCTTTCAGGGTAACGGTGACGCGGGAGAGAATTTCCTCAGGGAACCTGGCGGACAGGTCGGGCGCCTCATGAAGGGTTATCTTCGCGCTGATGTTCAAGATGTCCGGTGCATGAATGGAATCCCCGGTGACCTCTTTTGGCCCCAGCTTCCCGCGAACGATCAAGGCAGCGAGCGGGAACGCCAGCGCATACTGGGCCTCATCCGCGTTCTTCGGAAAATGCCCCTGCAAGCACACAGACTCGTGGAATGTCTCGACATCGATGGTCTCGATCAACTCAGCAGTGATGACTGGATGTGCTCGCATCAAATCGGTCATGGCCGTGAGTGCCGGTTGCGCCCACCGACATACCGGCCACGGTTTGAAATATTGCTCGTCGATCTCCCAACGGGTCCCGATGTCCTGCCAGAAAGTGGAAATCTCCAAAGGTTCAACGGTGGCGGCTGGAGCGCCCGTGACACCGAGCTGCGCCATCAGTAATGCGTTCAGTCCGGCATACGCCCCGGCGCCGTGGGCATCACGCAACATCGTCGGAAAGCTCACCAGGCGCATCATCGGGCACCTGGGGCCAAAGTATTCCGCGATACCCAGCGCATGACGGAACGTCGTTTCATCAAGCTTCAGCAGGCGGGCACCGGCGCAAACGACCCCGATCCCGGAAAAGGCACCTGAGGCATGGTATTCCGGGGCCGTGGCCATCAATGCCTGGCCCGCCCGCAAGGCAGTCTCGTAACCGATGCACAGTGCGCTGAGGAATTCCTCGCCGCTGATGTCTTTGCCCTGACTGCGATACGCGTCAACCAATGCAACAATGGCCGGGACTACGGTCGCACCCGCATGTCCCTTGGAGGTGAAGTGACCTTCATGTGCATCCAGGCTATCAACGCAGAAACCGCCGGCATACGCGGCGC
>NZ_JBGCUL010000912.1:0-1764 GCF_054177685.1 Pseudomonas sp. P5_A2_2 | reverse complement strand
CCGTGGCGTCGGCCACGGTCGGCAGGCGTGAGTCGTAAAACACGTGCTCGCTTGAAATCGGAATGAACTCCCCGGGCGCGGTCGGGATGTACGAACCCGGCGGCACGGTGCTCATGGACGGTGGTACGGGGTGGGCGAAGGGTTGGTCGGCGCCGTAATAGTTGAATTCACTGCTGTAGTTGGTGGTGGGCATGTCGTCGGCGTGGGCGACAGCGGTGGCGCTCAGGCAAACGGCGAGCAACAGCGTCAGATTGGTTTTGTTCATGGCAACACCTGCGAAATCGGTTTAATCACATGTCCCCAAGGTCATTAACTATAGCTGCCGCCGTGGGCAGCCGTCGGTGCTGTGCGGATTACATGTTCGCAACACCTGCCAGGATGAGGTTGAACTAGACTCCGGCCGGTCAAATCGACGACCCGAACCCTGGAGCGTGCAATGGAACTGCCGACAAAAGAACAAGCCATCGCCAGCAACCGCGAGGCCTGGAATGACTCCGCCCGTCACCACAAAGACTCAAGCGAATGGCRAGCCTTGTTGAAGGACGTGACCCACGCGGATTTCTCCTGCCTGGATGACACCTTGACCGCCTTGCTGACCCAGACAGGTGTCGACGGCAAGGAGGTGGTGCAACTGGGCTGCAACAACGGCCGCGAAAGTCTGTCGCTGTTTGCCCTGGGCGCGCGCAGCGTGGTGGGTGTCGACCAGTCTGAAGCATTTCTCGAACAGGCACGGGAACTGGCGTCCCGCTCGCCCCATGCGCCGCAATTCATCGAAGCGGACATTCACCACTTGCCTGCGCAACTGCAGGAGCGCTTTGACCTCGCGCTGATCACCATCGGCGTCCTGAACTGGATGCCGGATATCAGCGAATTCTTCCGCCATGCGGCGCGCACGCTGAAGCCGGGTGGCGCACTGGTGGTGTACGAAACCCACCCGTTCCTGGAAATGTTCGACCCCGAGACAACCGATCCTTTTCGCCTGGCCAGCTCATACTTCCGTCGCGAACCGTTCGTGCAGCACGAACCGATCGTCTACGAAGGCAAGGTCGAACAGCCGTCGGCGGCGTCCTACTGGTTCGTCCACACCCTGGGCGACCTCTTCAGCGCCGCCATTGCGGCAGGGCTGCAGATCCGTCACTTCAAGGAATACCGGCACTCCAATCGCGAAGAATGCTATGACCGCTATCAGCAGCAGGTGGCGCAGTTGCCGTTGTGTTTTACGTGGGTGGTGGTGAAGAACTGAGTGATGTGTAGCTCGGACTGACGCCTTCGCAAGCAGGCTCGCTCTCACACTGAATCTTTGTCGTACACAGGATTTGTGTATGACATCGGTCAAAATGTGGGAGCGAGCCTGCTCGCGATGGCGGCGACGCGGTTTCAGGTGGACCCGGTTAGAACTGAATAGGCCTCGGTTATGTAGTCGATAGCTCGAGAAAACTCTTCGACATCTCCGTATTTCATTACCTGAAAAAAGTACTCGTTGATGGCCTCGTTGCTATCGAGTATTGCTGCCATGTCGAAGTCTTTTAATTTCTCTTTCATTGGCTCTGACTCCCGAATCCAATTCGAAAGTACTCGCAGATGGTGGTCCAAGGCGAGTCAGGCTGCTCCTTACTGATGTACGCTTTTTCCTAGAAGTATGTGAGACGTTTAACTTCATCGCGAGCAGGCTCGCTCCCACAAGCACGAGGCGAGCTATTCCAGAACGGCCTATGCGCGCTGCAGTACGGTATCACCCGCAGCGGTATAGGCCACCCTTGGCAC
>NZ_JBGCUL010000911.1:0-1768 GCF_054177685.1 Pseudomonas sp. P5_A2_2 | reverse complement strand
CGCCAAACCTCTCTGCACTTCCTTCTGAACTGGCCTTCTGGGCGCTGTGGCATTGCCGTCATGCGCGCCCGCCGGATTCCTGCTTTTTCCGCTGATTGTTCCTACATATTCCGCTTGATGGCGGGATTAAGGTGCGGGTGCTTTTGCGTACCCGYCTGACACGGAAAAAGAGAGTTCCCATGAGTAGTGCCACGACCTCGTTTGCCTCCAAGCAAGAAGCCCTGACCTTTCTGGAGCAGAACCCGGATATTGAAATGTTCGAGCTGTTCATCCTCGACAACAACGGAGTACCGCGGGGCAAGCTGCTGCATCGTGACGAGTTGCTGGCGGTGTATGAAAGCGGGCGGCCATTGCCGAGCACCATCCTCGGCCTGACCATCAACGGCGATGACGTGGAGAACTCCGGGCTGGTCTGGGATGTCGGGGATATCGACTGCCGGGCCTACCCGATCAGCGGCAGCCTCACGCGTATGCCGTGGCGTCTGATACCGACCGCAGCCGTGCAGGTCAGCATGCACCCGACGGAAGGCATGCCCGCCACCATTGCCGATCCCCGTCATTTGCTGGCGAAAGTCATCGAAGGTTTACAGGCTGACGGTTATTACCCGGTCATGGCGGCGGAACTGGAGTTCTACCTGCTGGATCAGCAACGCGACAGCAATGGCCGGCCACAACCGGCACGGGATGTCGATGGCGGGCGTCCCTACGGCACTCAGGTCTATGGGTTGCGCGAACTGGAACAGATCGAGCCGTTCCTGGCCGATCTCTACAATGCCTGCAAGCTCCAGGGGATTCCGGCGCGTACGGCCATTTCCGAATACGCGCCGGGGCAAGTGGAAATCACCCTCGAACACCGCACCGACGCATTACAGGCAATGGACGAAGCGGTGCGTTACAAGCGTCTGGTCAAGGGGGTGGCGCACAAGCACGGCATGACCGCCTGCTTCATGGCCAAGCCTTTCGATGACCTGGCCGGCACCGGGATGCACATGCACGTGAGCCTGGCGGACAAGGACGGCAACAATCTTTTCGCCAGTGAAGCTCCGGATGGAACGCCACTGCTCAAGCAGGCTGTTGCAGGTATGCTCGATACCTTGCTCGATTCGCTGTTGCTGTTCTGCCCCAACGCCAACTCCTACCGTCGATTCCAGGCCAACAGCTATGCGCCTCTGGCGGCCACCTGGGGTGTGGACAATCGCACCGTGAGTTTGCGCGTACCGGGCGGGCCGGCGTATTCCCGGCACATCGAGCACCGAATCTGTGGCGCCGACGCCAACCCCTATCTGGCGGCTGCGGCGATTCTGGCCGGTATTCATCGCGGTATCCGCGAACAACTCGACCCTGGTGCGCCGGTGGAAGGCAACGGCTACGCCCAGGCTGCGAGACTGTTGCCGACAGACTGGCTGACCACCTTGCGATCGCTGGAAGGTTCGAGTTGGGCCAAAGAAGCGTTCGGCGGGGAATTCCTCGGTGTCTACCTGGCGGTGAAACGCGCCGAATATCGCCAATTCATGGGGGAGGTCGGTGAGCAGGACTGGCGTTGGTATTTGCATCAGGCTTGAGTCGAAGCTGTACTGGAGCTGAACCATTCTCAAATAGTCTGGAAGTATCAGGCTGGTTTTATAAGCCAACTAATTGTTGGCTTCTTTTTCACAAAAAATTGATGGTTGGCTATCTAAAATTAGAGCTGTCTCGGTAAATGAAATTTTCACATTTGCCGAAGACACTTTTTTCAGGACCCGCCGAATCTCATGCTTAAGATTAAAGC
>NZ_JBGCUL010000910.1:0-1774 GCF_054177685.1 Pseudomonas sp. P5_A2_2 | reverse complement strand
GTATGCGCCCACCCAACGGCTGGACTTCGACATGCAGTTGCTCCCCGGTGAACCCCGCGCCTTCGAGCACTTTCAACCGGTGCACGTGCACCTCGGCACCCAGGACGTCACCGGGCGAGTCGCCTTGCTCGAAGGCACCAGCCTGGCGCCCGGTGAGCGGATGTTGGCCCAACTGTTGCTCAATACACCGGTGCATGCGGTGAAAGGCGATCCGCTGATCCTGCGCGACCAGAGTGCCCAACGTACGCTGGGCGGCGGCCGGGTGCTCGACCCGTTTGCTCCCACTCGGCAACGCCGCAGCCCCGAACGATTGGCGCAGCTGCATGCATTGGTGAACAGCGCAAAGCTGGAGGATGTTTTGCCGGCATTGCTGGCCCATAGCGACAGCGGGCTCGATCCGCAGCGCCTGGAACGGCAGTTCAACCGACTGCGCAGCAGCTGGGTGTTGCCCGCTGACGTGCGCTGGGTCGAAACCCGTCAAGGCGCGTTGCTGTTCAGCGCCAGTCGTTGGGAAGCCTTGAAAGCGGCCGTACTGGAGCAACTCGCGCGCTTGCATCAACTCGAACCGGATCAAATGGGGCCGGACCGGGATCGTTTGCGCCGATTTACCGGTAGCACTCTGGAACGCGCAACATTTATCACCCTGCTCGAGGAGTTACTGGCCAGCGGCGACATCGCCAGCAGCGGTCCGTGGTTGCATCTGCCCGGGCATCAGGTGCGTTTGAGCGAAGAGGACGAAGCCCTGTGGCGACACGTGCAGCCGCTGTTCGAACAGGCCGGTTTCGACCCGCCCTGGGTGCGCGACCTGGGGCATGAGGAAGCGGACGTGCGCGATTTGCTGCGCAAAATGGCGCGCCTGGGCTTGATGCACCAGGTGGTGCGCGATCTGTTTTACACCGACAGCATGATCCACCGATTGGCGGCTATGCTGTTGCAACTGGCAGACGCCAACCCGGTGATTCAGGTGGCGGCGTTTCGTGATGCCGTGGGCCTGGGGCGCAAGCGCAGCATTCAGATACTGGAGTACTTCGACCGTATCGGTCTGACACGACGCTTGGGTGATCGCCGGCARATTCGCCTGGACAGTGCGTTGGCCCAGCACACAGAACACTGATTCAAAGGCATGACTTCAAGGAAGGCAATCGCGCCCGGTGGCGCGGCCGGGCTTCAAACCCGGTTGGGGACGGCATCCGTTCCCGGGCAGGTTCGACTCCGGCTGCCTTCCGCCACTTTCCACTCAGAACGGCCCAAAGTTCAACGGGTACTGGATGACCACGTACACCCGGTCGATGTCATCGCCGGCCTGGGCCGCGTTGGCCCGGTGCGACACATGGGACAGTTGCAACGACAAGTCCTTGGCCACCCCGGATTGCACGATGTACTTCAAGTCAATGTCCCGCTCCCAGTGCTTGCCCCCGTCACCTTGTTGCGGTGTGAAGGTGCCGGTCGCCGGGTCGAACGGGTTGTAGGCCCCGCCTTGTGGCGCATGGGTGCCGTCGATCTGGTCGCCGGTGACGTAGCGGGCCATGAACTTCAGGCCGGGTACCCCGAAGGTGGCCAGGTCCAGGTCGTAGCGAACCTGCCAGGAGCGTTCGCGGGCGCCGTTGAAGTCGGCGTACTTGATCGAGTTGGCGAGGTAGATGGAGTCGCCACCGACAAAATCGAACGGCGTATCACCGTTGATCTTCTGATAGGCCAGGGTGAAACCATGGGCACCCAGCGTGTATCGGCCGGACAGGCTGTACGCCGTGTTGTCGATGGCGCCGGCCAGCGC
>NZ_JBGCUL010000909.1:0-1776 GCF_054177685.1 Pseudomonas sp. P5_A2_2 | reverse complement strand
AGGTATGACTCACCTTCACTGCGGCATGTTCAGATCCATTGGCTGTACTCTTTCATTTACCCGGCGTGGAGGGTTTGTGAAATGAGCCCGTTAATCCTGATGATTACTGCCGGGGTGGGCATCGCGCTGTTGTTGTTCCTGGTGCTCAAGTACAAGTTCCAGCCCTTCGTGGCGTTGATGCTGGTGAGCATTCTGGTGGCGCTGGTGGCCGGGGTGAAACCGGCGGATCTGGTCGCCACCATCGAAGGCGGCATGGGCAAGACCCTGGGCCATATCGCCATCATCATTGCCCTGGGTGCGATGATCGGTCGGATCATCGAGCTCTCCGGCGGTGCCGAGGCGCTGGCCAAGACCCTGATTACCCGTTTCGGCAACCGGCGTACGCCCCTGGCGTTGACGATTGCCGGTTTCATGGTCGGGGTACCGGTGTTCTTCGAAGTGGGCGTGATCATCCTGATGCCGCTGGCCTATGGTGTTGCCCGAAGTGCGCGTAAGCCGCTGTTGGTGTTTGCGCTGCCGATGTGCGCGGCCTTGTTGACTGTCCACGCCTTTCTGCCGCCACACCCGGGCGCAGTGGCCGCCGCCAGTCAATTGGGTGCGGACCTGGGCCGCGTGCTGATGTTCGGTCTGCCGCTCACCGCATTCCTTTGCTATGTCGGCTACCGCGTGGCCGGGCGCATGACCCGTCGGGTGTATCCAATGACCGACGATATTCGTGCGGAAGTCTATGGCCCGCATGTCACCAACGAGGATCTGGTCGCCTGGTCCAACGGCAACGACAAGAGCGCTGAGCGAGCGGCTGAAGCCGTATCACACATGGGCCTGGAAGAGTCCGTCAGCAGCATCGTTTCCAAGTTGCCGCCAGCGCCGGCACCAGGGTTTGGCCTGATCGTCAGCCTGATCGCGCTACCGATCATTCTGATTCTGCTGGGGACTCTGTCCACCTCGTTGCTGCCTGCCGAATCGGTCCTGCGCGGCATCATGACCGTGCTCGGCGCACCGCTGGTGGCGCTGCTGATCGACACCTTGCTGTGTGCCTGGCTGCTGGGTTCGCGTCGGGGCTGGAGCCGCACTCAGGTGTCTGACGTGATCGGTTCGGCCTTGCCCGGTGTGGCCATGGTGATTCTGATTGCCGGTGCCGGCGGTGTGTTCGGCAAGGTGCTGGTGGACACCGGAATCGGTGCCGTGGTCTCCGATATGCTGCGCACCACCGGTCTGCCGGTTCTGGCCCTGGGCTTTCTGCTGACCATGCTACTACGCGCAGTGCAGGGATCGACCACGGTGGCGCTGGTGACCACTGCCGGCATCATCAGCCCGCTGATTGCGACCCTCAATCTCACCCCGAACCACATGGCCCTGCTGTGCCTGGCCATGGGCGGTGGCGGGTTGGCCATGTCCCATATCAATGACGCCGGTTACTGGATCTTCACCAAGCTGGCGGGGCTGAATGTGGCCGACGGTTTGCGCACCTGGACGGTATTGACCACCTTGCTCGGCACCTTGGGTTTCTGTATTACCCTGTTGATCTGGCCTTTTGTCTAACCCTTTATCTCAGGAGCTACCATGCCTCGTTTTGCTGCCAACCTCAGCATGCTCTACCCGGAACATGAGTTTCTGGATCGCTTCGCCGCCGCTGCCTCTGACGGTTTTGAAGCAGTGGAGTATCTGTTTCCCTACGACTACAGCGCGGAAGAACTCAAGCAACGCTTGAGCGACAACGGCCTGGTACAGGCACTGTTCAACGCGCCGCCCGGTGATTGGGCTGCGGGGGAGCGG
>NZ_JBGCUL010000908.1:0-1777 GCF_054177685.1 Pseudomonas sp. P5_A2_2 | reverse complement strand
AGGGTGGCGTAGCGTTTATTCAGGTAGGCCTGCAGTTGGTTGATGGTCATGCCTTGCAGCGGCACGGCACCGATTTCCGGGAAGCTGGCGTAGCCGTCGGTGCCCACGGTGATTTCCCGGCTCATGCCGGTGGCGGGGTGGTTGAGCACGGACTTGAGGTTCCATTCACTGGCCAGCGGGTTCACCACCATCACTGACAGCTGATTGCGGTTGGGCTGGAACAGCTGTTTGCGATCGTAGGCGCGCTGAATCGCGTCCCGTGCTTCATCGCGGGTCAGGCCCTCGATTTTCACCGTGGTTTGGGCCCCCGGCAGTTCGATGGTGCCATCGGGCAGCACCAACTGGTTGCCGTTGAACTGGCTGGCGGCGGTGAAGTTCAGCGCGATCGTGTCCCCGGACTGCACGCGATAGGCGGCCGAGCCACTGGTGCTGATGTGGAAGATCACGTCCAGCACATCCTGTGGGCGCAGGGTCTGCTCGACCTTGGGCACGTCGGTTGCCTGGGCGTTGGCCGGTGGGGCCGTGAGGATTTGCACCGGCATGCTTTGTGATTCGTCGGAGGAAGTGCTGGAGCAACCTGCAAGGGGCAGCAATAGCAGGACAAGCATCTTGGCGTTCATGGCGTCATCCTTGTCTGACTGCTCACAGGTTTTTGTACAGCCATTCGGGCATGTAGTACTTGCGTCGGTTGAACACGCTGCCGACCAGCTTCGCTCCCGCCTGGCTCAAGCGCTTGGCCGCGGCCTGCGCCACTTCCCAGCGGGTGTCTTCCGCGGGCACGACCAGGACCACACCGTCCACCTGGGTGCCGATGACCAGGGTGTCGGAGGCCGAATACACCGCGTCGCCGTCGATCACCACGAAGCGGTAGCGGATGCCGAGTTGATCGAACAGCGGGCTCAGGCGCTCGGGTGTCAGGTGCTCGTTGCCACGGAAGTAGCGGCCCAATGGCAGAACGTGAAAGGGCAGGCTGGAGACGTCCACCACGCAGTCCTGCAACAAGGGCGGGCTCTGTGTGTTGAACATCAAGTCGCGAAACCCCCGTTCCTTGCTCAGCCCCAACTGTTGCGTGAGGTTGGTCGCCGAATGGCTGGCATCCACCAGCAGCACCAGGCCGCTGCTCATCTTCGCCAGTTGACTGGCCAGCGCCAGGGCGCTGGTGGTGGTGCCCGCGCCGGGGTTGGCGGCGGTCAGGAACAGGATCCGCAGGTTCTGGTCGAGCACGGTCGATGTCAGGTTGGACTCGCTCGGGCTGGCAATGCTGAGGCTTTTAGCCGATGAACCGTCCATTTAACTCGCTCCGTGACCGCTGAACACTTTGAAAGGGGTTTTCAGCAGAATCTTCAAATCAAGCAGCAGGCTCTGCTGGGCGATGTAGGCGAGGTCCAACTCAACGCGCTGGTCGAAGTCGATATTGCTGCGCCCGGAGATTTGCCACAGGCCGGTCATGCCGGGGTAGATGCTCAGGCGCGCGAGGTGCCTGTCCTTGTAGCGGTAGGCGTTGAACGAAGTCGGCCTGGGGCCTACCAGGCGCATGTCGCCGGTCACCACGTTGAACAGGTTCGGCAGCTCGTCGAGACTGGTGCGCCGCAGGAAACCGCCGATACCGGTGATGCGCGGGTCCTTGTCGATCTTGAAGTCGATGGCGTCGGCGCCATGCTTGTTCAGGTGCCGCAGGGAGTCCTTGAGCTCCTCGGCGTTGACGACCATGGTGCGAAATTTGTACATGCCGAACATGCGGCCGCGGTAGCCGGTGCGTTTCTGCACGAACATCACC
>NZ_JBGCUL010000907.1:0-1780 GCF_054177685.1 Pseudomonas sp. P5_A2_2 | reverse complement strand
ACGCTGGACTGGGCGACCTTGCGCAAGAACCGTTTTTTCTACATCTTCGGTTTTGCCTGCATGGGGATGGCGCTGCTGGTTTCCTGGATCAGTACTCAGGTCTGAGCCTTTTCAAAGTAAAAGATCTTGATTTAAAAAGAACGGCGCCCGAAGGCGCCGTTCTCGTATCCAGCCGAAACCGCTTACAGCGGCAACCCTGCCTTCACCCGGTACTGATTGCGCACCGGCGTCGCATATTGCAGCACCAGGAACGGACGATGCTCTTCAGGGCAGGCGTCCAGGCGGCGTTGCCATTCTTCCTGGGCCTTGGCGAGTTCCTCGGCCGGGAACACTTCGGCGGCTTTTGGTACCTGCAACTGCGGATCGGCGTCTTTCCACTGTGCGTACGCCAGGTAGTGCACCGGGAACAAGCGATAGCCGCTGAGGATTTGCTTGTCCGTCTCGACCGCCAACTGCTTGGTGCCTTCGAACAGTTCGGTGATCGGYGCGGCAAAGTTCACATGCACCCGACCCTTGTAGCCGGTGATGCCCTTGGCGATGCTCACGTCATCCTCGCCCGGCGCCTTGGTGTAGCTGCCGGTGGTAGCGCGGATGTAAAGCTCGCGGGCCTTGGCCTGATCGCACGGGTCGTATTCGTAGCTGATCGACACCGGGGTCAGGTTCAGCGACTGGATGACTTCGCCGAACGGTTCGTCCTTACGGCTCATGTGGAACATCTTGAGGATYGCCGAYTCGGTRCGATCRTCACCGTCCTTGGCGCGGCCTTCGGCCTGGGCGATCCAGATCGAGGCGCAATCGTTGCGGATCGAATGGTTGATGTACGCCGACAACAGTTGATAAGCCGCCATTTTCTCCCGGCGACCGCTGATCGAGCGGTGCACGATGAAGCTCTTGTTCAGGCGCATCAGGTCGCTGACGAAAGGCTTTTGCAGCAGGTTGTCGCCAATGGCGATGCGCGGAGTCGGCAGGCCGGCGTGGTACACGGCATAGTTGACGAAGGCCGGGTCCATCACGATATCGCGGTGGTTGGCGATAAACAGGTAGGCGCTGCCGGACTTGAATTGCTCCACCCCGGTATAGGTGACGCCGTCGGTGGCGCGCTCAATGGTGTGGTCGACGTAAACCTCGACTTTGTCCTGTAATGTGGCCACGGAGTTAATGCCGGCAAACTCACGGCGCAGCCGATGGGCTATAAGAGGTTTGAGTGCCCAGCCTAAAGCGCCGGCGAAACGCGGGAAGCGGAAGTGGGTGAGGATATCTAGAAACGCCTTGTCGCCGAGCAGTCGTGCCAGCACTGCCGGGACTTCGCTGTCGTCGTAAGGTCGGATGGCATCGAATTCGCCCATCATGCTCTCTTGTTAGAAACGGCTAGGGTAAGTAAAGGTTTTGATTGAAAACCGGCGGGGTGCGGTCTGAAAAAGTAGCCAGACAAAAATAGCCCTGCAAATAGACCGGCGATTATACGCACAAGTCACCTGGGAGACCGCGATGCTGGAAACTGCGCAATATGAATGTCCGTATTGTGGTGAGGAAGTCGAGACGACGCTGGATTTGTCCGGTGGCGATCAGACCTATATTGAAGACTGTCAGGTGTGCTGCCGGCCGATAACCTTCGTGTTGCAGGTTCATGAAGATGAATGGCATCTCGAAGTGTTCAGCGAAAACGAGTGAGGAGCGTGTATGCAGCGCATCTACGACCCGGAGAACCTGATGGAAGGCGAGTTGCTGCAAGGCATGCTCGCCAGCGAGGGCATCGAGGCGCACCTGGTGGGCCGTGATT
>NZ_JBGCUL010000031.1:0-18098 GCF_054177685.1 Pseudomonas sp. P5_A2_2 | reverse complement strand
CCCACAAGGCGGATGGAGTCCGCTCCGATCCCCACCACCGTGTCCGCCCCGTCTGCCGTTATGGTCAGGCTGGGAGCGAACGTCGCGCTGCTGATCCCCATCGGCCTGAGGTCGAGCAAGTCCTGCCCTGCGGCCGCATCGGCTCCGAAGTTCAGGATCGTATCGTTGCCGAAACCCGGGGCACCAAACACGAACGTATCGTTGCCGGCCACGCCGCCACTCATCACGTCGTTACCAGCAGCGCCGACGATGAAGTCGTTACCTGCCCCCCCCACGATCGTGTTGGCCAGCCCGTTGCCGGTGCCCACAAAGTTGCCATTGCCGCCGAAAAACAAAYTYTCGACGTTGGCAYCCAGGGTGTAGCTCGCSAGCGAGGTCCAGAYCGTGTCGTTGCCGCCACCGGCGTTCTCGCCTACCACGTCCCCAAGGTCGGTGACTTCGTAGAYATCGYTGCCASCACCRCCGACCATCGTGTCGGCACCKSCGYYACCGATGAGMASGTCGTTACCCGCCCCGCCCACGAKCRTGTTGGCCAGYTCGTTGCCGKWGCCCGCRAAGTTGCCGCTGCCGCCGAAAAACAKATTCTCGACGTTGGCACYCAGGSTGTAGCTCGCGAGCGAGGTCCAGACCGTGTCGWTGCCGGCACCGGCGAGYTCGAYCRCCWSRTCCCCAAGGTCGGTGACTTCRTAGRTATCRYTGCCRSCACCGCCGRCCATYRTGTCGGCACCTSCGSCACCGAYGAGGAYGTCGTTRCCCGCMCCGCCCRCGATCGTGTTGKCSAGCWCGTTRCCGYYGCCCRYGAAGTTGCCGCTGCCGCCGAAAAACAGATTYTCGACGTYGGCACYCAGGGTGTAGCKCGYGAGCGAGGTCCAGACCTCGTCRMTGCCGCCACCGGCGAGCTCGGTCACMACGTCCCCAGCGTCGGTGACTTCGTAGAYATCGTTGCCAWYACCGCCGGCCATCGTGTCGGCACCGASACCGCCGATGAGMAYGTCATTGCCCGCRTCACCATTGAGGAKGTCGYTGCCGCCCAAGCCGTTCAGGATGTCGTTGCCAKCACCTCCGCTGRTMAYGTCGTCGCCTGCCGTGCCGGTCMATATGTCGGCACCGGCGGTACCGACAATCACATCGCCGACCACGGTCGTTGGCGCGGAGAAGACCTGCTCCAGCGTGCCGAGGCCATCGGTGAAACTCGCGACAACGCGAAGGCTCAATCCGACCTGCGCCTGAGTCGGCGTGAAGGTCGAGCCCGTCGCGCCGGCAATGTCCGTGAAGGACACGCCGATACCCCCTACTTGCCACTGATGCGTGACCACCCCAACTCCGTTGGCGTCGGTGAACGCATCCGTGGCGGTCAAGGCCAAGCCTTCCGTCGGGGTCGTATCGCTGATCAGCACAGAGCCAACCGGCAGGAGGTTGACGGGGCTGCCGCCGAGCGGCGCAGTTGGCGCGGTCGGCGTCGAGAACACGCTTTCCAGCACGCCGTGGCCGTCCTGATAGATGGCCCTGACGCGTAGTGCCAGTCCCAGCTCAGCCGCGGTCACCGTGAAGGTCGAGCCGGTCGCGGTTCCGAGTCCACCTCCGAGCGCAATACCAATGTCGTCGAAGATACCGGTGCCCGGGTTCGTTTCGACCTGCCATACGAAGGCGACGGGACCGGTGATCGCACCGCCTGCAGTGAGATTGTCCGCATCGCTGACGGAGTCGGCCAACACCGTCAACACTTGGCCAACGGCCGGCGTGCCATCGCTGATCCTCAGCAAGCCCACCGGCTCGGCATTCAAGCCAGTGACGAGAACCTGCGACTGATCGGCGAACTGCAGCCGCTCGATATTGCTGAGCCTGTCAGTACCGTCCCGACCGACGACGCTGTCGGCCACGGTGACCGTGCCGTCGACGTTCTCGATGATGGTGTAGTCGGCCAGAAGGCCGGTGTACAGGGCCGTGTCGAAGGAATGGCCAGGGTTGAGGGGGTCAGGCGCATCCGTCAGGATCTCACGGACGGCGACGAGTTGGCCGGGGTTGTAAGTACCGTTGAGCATGAGCGGCACCAACGGGACCATGCTGTCGAACGTTGCGATCTCCGGACCTGTGCCATCAATGTTCTGCCGCACACTGATGCGCACGTTGAGCCACTTGTCGCCGTCGATGAGGTCATCGCCGCCATGGCCTTCGATGATATCGCTGCCGCCGCCGCCGAGGACGATGTTGCCGGCGCCGAACTGATCGTCTGCCGTGCCCACAATGCCGTCCGGGCCGGCTGCTGCGGTGCCGACGAACGAGCGCAAGCCGCTGACCAGGTCGAAGTTGGTGAGCACGCTGCCCTGAGCACCGGCAGCCGCGATCACGGTGGCATCGGCATCATCGCCACGCAGGATGTCGCTGAAGTGCGATCCCGTCAGACCTTCCACCTGACGGAACCGAGCCACGGTTGCGGCCAACTCCGGCAGTGGCGGCGCGATAACGCTGTCGGCGAGGCCCAGGTCGACGGACACGCCGAACGGGTCGTCCTTGAAGCCGGCCCAGTCGTAACCGGAGCCACCCAGGTAGCGGTCCCCCGCGCCGCCGTTACCGAACATGATGTCGTCGCCACCTTCGGCCATGAATCTGTCGGGCCCGCCGGTGCCGATAAAGATGTCGTTACCGCGTATCAGGTCGAGCCCGTTCGGGTCGAAATTATCGCCGGGAGCACCATCGGCGGTTCCCTTCTCGATCCAGTCGTCGCCTTCGTTGCCCATCAGTTGTTCGTCGGCGACACTGCCCATGATGAAGTCGTCGCCCGCGCCGCCGAAGACCTCCGAGGAGTCCTCACCGGTGACGATGAAGTCCTTGCCGAAGCCGCCGAGGTTCAGATTGATGCCGTTGCCACTGTGGATGACGTCGTTACCGTCGCCGCCATGAATGGTGTCGTCGCCGCCCATGTCGTTGATGATGTCGTCGCCGTCGCCCCCGACGATGAAGTCGTTGCCGTAGCCACCTTCGAGGCGGTCATTGCCACCGTCGCCATAGAGCGTGTCGTCGCCGTCGCCAGAGACGAGAATGTCATTGGCGGCCGAGCCACCGAGCACCACATGGTCTTCGCCGGTGTACTGCAGGTAGTTGGTATCGGGACCGACCGTGTTGGGGTTGTCCCGAATCACCAGCGGAACCAGGGCGCTGCCGCCGACAGGATCGGTATTACCGGGCAGGTTGTCGGCGGCCTCATTGACTAGCGTCAATGGATTGTCGACCAGTATGCCATCCGGCCCGGCAATCACGCTCTCGTTGAACTGCTTGGTCGGGTCGACCTCGAGGGTAAAGGCCGGAGTCAAGAACATGACGGCCGGGAGGTGGGTCGCATCGGTGTTGGCCATCACCAGTCTCGCGAACGAGTTGTTCTCCAACTCGGTGACGAAGTTAAGCCCCGCGTTGCGTTCCAGGTAGTAGAAGCGGTCGGCGTTCTGCAGCTTCTCCATCTGGGTCTCGAACACGAAGTTGAAGGTCGAGCCGAGCATGCCGCCAAACGGCATTTTTTCCTCGGCGAGGCCGCCGATCCAGAGGTCGATGTTGTCCAGACCGGTAATGGTGACGCCGGTCGGGCCACTCGCCCAGGCGCCGGTGCTATTGAGGAAGTCCAGCCGGTCCGCCGGCTCGCCGGCGCCGCCCAACACCAGGAGCGAGGCCGCGGCGCGCTTCYCGTCGAGCGTGGTGGCGCTGGTAATGGAGGCGTGCGTGCCATAGGCGGCGATGAAGTTGATCAGCGATTCCGGGTGCTTCAGGTGTTGCACCAAATCGGCCCAGCTGATGTAGGGCTTCAGGTTGCTGTCGCCGGTCGCGGTGTAGAACTCACGACGCGCCTCATTCAGGGTCGGAAGCCCGGTATCACGGCCGCGCGCGATGTTGAGGGCGGGCAGGTCGAGCGGCAGGCCCAGCAAGTTGTTGCGCACCGCTTCGGTGACGAACTCATCGATCTCGTTACCGACCTGGCGCGTCACGCCGCGGACGATGGCACCGGCCGCCTGCGCAGGCGTCGGGCCGCTGGCCGCAAACGCCAGCGGATTGAGGAAGGCCTGAATCAGGCCGACCTCGCTTGAGACGAAGTTGGGGTCTAGCCGGTCGATGGTCTCGACCAGCATCGAGTGGCCGAGGCGATAGACCGCGTGCGCGAACTCGGCGACGATCGCCGGGTCGATCTCGGTTTGATAATTCTGGTGTTCGCCAAGGAAGGGATCGATGTTCGGCTGAATGGTACGCGCGAACTCTTCGAACACCAGGTGCTGGTACTGCATCTCGGTACCGAATTTCGCCGCCTGGAACAGGCGCTCTCCGTTCCAGTGCAGGGCAGCGATCTCAGCCGCGGTTGTTGGCAACACCAACAATTGGGCATCGGGCATCAGCCACTGGTTCAGGAAGTTGACATCGTTGGAGGCGATGGCCACATCCTTGGTGTGCTGGACCAGACGGTTGTGCTCCGAGTGGAAGATGGAGTGGACGGTGGTCAGGCCAATGTTCTCGTTGACCCGGCCGTCGCCGGCGATGTAGTGCGCGTCGAGCAGTTCGTTGTCGTAGAAGCCTGCGGCCACCGGGCCGCCGGCAACGAGGTCGGCATCAGCCGTCAGTGGCGCGCCGGTCTGGCTGTCCACCGGAACGGCGGTGTGGGCGATATCGATGAGGAACTGGTGGCCGGTGCGCACGGCATTGACCAGGCTGATCGGCGCCGCCGGATCTCCCTCGACGAGCACATCATCGGCGGTATCAGGAATACCATCCGGGCCCGTCATCATGACCMTCGGGAAGCCGTTCGGGCCCTTGATGAAATTGCCGTAGGCATCGGTGGCGAGCAGCGGCACGTTGTCGAAGTCGGCATCGGTGAGGTTGATCCCGAGCAGGTCATGAGCTTGCGCCTTSACCACTTTCCAGGTGGCCATCCCGCCGATTTSGACGTCGTCGGCWGTGCCGAACASGCCATCGGCGCCCAGGTCACGATTGGTGATCAGCTYGCCGGTCGCCACCGGCKYGCCGGCGGCATYGARYTCGTAGGCGCGCAGGAACACCTGGTGCGAGGGATGCGAGSTRTAGGTCTGGTTCTGGTCGACGAACGGCGTGGTGGTGTTTGAAGCCTCGTGGATGTCGTCGGCGGTGCCSAGGATGCCATCGGGCCCGGGCWGGTTGGTGGCCCGCGTCAACACCATGAAGTTGGTCGGGCTRCCCGGAACRAACAGCGGATCGTCCGGCTGCARCGGRATGAACACCGTGCCGCTGCCGCCCTTGGTCACCAGGTCGAGGCCGTGGTCGAAGAACTGACCGAAGAAGGTCATCCACGAGTTGAACGGCGCGGACAGGCCCGCGTCCGGCGCCACGTTAGGCATGAAAAAGGTCTGGAACGTCGTGCCGTCGGTACGGGTTCCAGTAACGACCTGCGCACCGGCCTTCAAGACATCGTCAACCGTGCCGAGGATGCCATCCAGACCGGGATCGAACGTGGCCGCGACCGCCGCCGGGTTGGTGGCGGTATCGTTGACGATCAGGTTGCTGATGGTGCGTGGCTGCGAGTCGATCACCAGGCCGCTGGTCTGGGTGTAAGAGGTGCCCGCCTCAGCCGGGCGGAAGACTGGAGTGGTCAAGCGCGGAAAAAAGTTGTCGGCTGCGCCGAACTCGCCCTGACCCAGTCTCAGGTTATTAAACATCCCGTCGACCGTACGCAGACCGAAAGCAAATTCCGGGCTCGGTATCAGATCGACAAGCGACTGACCGGCCGAGTTTGCTTCCGCGATGAAAATCTGCTGGAGAATGAACTCCAGGTCCGACTTGTTGAAATTGGCCATTTGGATTGCCCTCGATATGTCTGGGTAAAGGCACGGGACGAGAAAGTCCTCCCGCGCCAAGTCAAGTGCTGGCTTGCGCAGTGTGTTGGTTATGTTTTTTAGCGAGAGCTGGCGTTACCCGGGACCCGGGATACACGCCTGGAATTCGCGAAATGAATTGCTCGCCGGGTGATCAGGCAGAGCGAATTCGAGCCTTGGGCGGGCCATGGAATCTGGAAGTGAAGGCGAACGTCCTTGACAGTCCCTTTCCTCTGCAAAAGAACGAAATGAACGACATGATTCGGCTCCTCTCGGGAGAACCACCGTGCCTTGCATTGCCAAAGCGATGGCAAACTTCAGCGGGCGGACCCCCGATAACTAAGACTAAAGTTCCATAGCAAATCTTTGTCAATATTACGTCGATAAAGCAGACGACTGGTGTTAGGAGCCTCAACTAGCTGTTTTTAAAAGACATATAGAAAGTTGAGCGCAGGTATAGAGCAAAATGTTATTTCGAACTGTTTCGCCGCCACCTACGCTGCTGCATAAGGGAGCAACGCAGCGATTTCGCAAGACTCGCCATCCATAGAGCGACCAGCCTGCGTGTCCATAAGAAGCTGTTTACGGAACTACATTTACCGTTAGCTGTTGCGCCACAAGGGCAACCGGCTTTTCGAAGTGGGAGGACCAACATGCCCAAGCAGTCGAGCATCCGTTCCGAACTGGCCGACGCGMTCTTTCGCATGCGCCGCAGTTTTTACTCGCTGGCAGCGTTCAGCGGCGTCATAAACGTCATGATGTTGACGCCAGCCGTTTATATGCTGCAGGTCTATGATCGAGCCCTGGTCAGTCGCAACGTCACGACGCTGGCGATGTTGACTGTGCTGGTGGTAGGTCTGTTCTTGCTGATGTCGACACTGGAAATGGTCCGCACCCGCGTGCTGATCCGGGTCGGCAACTGCCTCGACATGGACCTCAACCAGCGCATTTTCACCGCGGCATTCGAGCGCAACCTGAGCCGCGCCGGAGGTAATCCGGCCCAGGCCCTGCAAGATCTCGCCCAGGTTCGTCAGTTCGTCACCGGCAATTCCCTGTTCGCTTTCTTCGATGCACCGTGGACGCCGATCTACCTGCTGGTCGCCTACCTGATCCACCCGCTGCTCGGACTGCTCACCCTGATCGGCTCGCTGATTCTGATGGGGCTGGCTTATCTCACCGAGAAGGCGACGCAGAAGCCGCTGGCCGAAGCCAATCAGGCCGCCATGTCCTCCGCCCTGTACGCCAACAACAACCTGCGCAATGCCGAGGTCATCGAGGCCATGGGCATGCTGCCGTCGATCAGCAAGCGCTGGTTCCAAAGCCATTTGCGCATTCTGGAAATGCAGACGATGGCCTCCGACCGCGCCGCCTTGATCAGCAGCACCGGGCGCTTCGTGCGGATCACCTTGCAGTCGCTGATCCTCGGCGCCGGCGCGCTGCTGGCGATCGAGGGCAAGATCACCCCAGGGATGATGATTGCCTGCTCGATTCTCACCGGCCGCGCACTGGGCCCGGTGGAACAGGTCATCGCATCATGGAAACAACTGCTCGGCTGCCGTTCGGCCTGGGGCCGGCTCAACGAGATGCTGCATGATTATCCACGCCGGCCACCGAGCATGTCGCTGCAGCGGCCGCAGGGCATGCTGGCGGTGGAGAATGTGTATGCCGGTGCCCCCGGTACCAACAACACGATTCTGCGCGGCGTGGGCTTCAGCCTTGTCCCCGGCGAAAGCCTTGGCATTATCGGTCCATCGGCCTCGGGCAAATCCACCCTCGCCCGCCTGCTGGTTGGCGTCTGGCCGGCGCAGGCCGGCAAAGTGCGCCTGGACGGCGCGGATATATTCAACTGGAACAAGGGCGAACTTGGCCCCTGGCTCGGCTACCTGCCACAGGACGTGGAGCTGTTCGAGGGCAACATCGCTGACAATATTGCGCGCTTTGGCGAAGTGGACAGCGAAGCGGTCATCCGCGCCGCCAAGATCACCGGCGTGCACGAGATGATCCTGCGTTTTCCGCAAGGTTATGACACCCGTCTGGGCACCGATGGCAGCCCGCTTTCCGGCGGCCAGAAGCAGCGCATCGCCTTGGCCCGGGCGTTGTATGGCGAGCCCAATCTGATCGTGCTGGATGAGCCGAACGCCAACCTCGACGACGTCGGCGAAAAGGCCTTGGTCGATGCCCTGGCCGAACTCAAGGGCCGTGGCGCCACCGTCATCCTGATTTCCCACCGTCCCAACGTACTCTGCGCCGTCGACAAGGTGCTGATGCTGCGCGACGGCGGCGTGCAGATGCTCGGCACGCGCGATGAAGTATTCGCAGCGCTGCGCAAGGCCAGTGTGATGCCTGCTGGCGCGTCGACCCCTCTGGCCTCCGTCAAAGCGCGGGAGTGACCGATCATGCAAATGAGCCAACACACCGAGATAATCAAAGCCGATACCAGGAGCATGGTAGATCTGGACGTCGGCAGGCCCGCGCGATGGGGCGTGTGGCTGGTGCTCGCCGGCTTCGGCGGCTTCCTCCTGTGGTCCTGGCTGGCGCCGCTGGATGCCGGCGTGGTAGCGACAGGCACGGTCAAGGTCACCAACAATCGCAAAGCCGTGCAGCATCTGAGCGGCGGTACCGTGGAAGCCATTCTCGTTCGCGAAGGCGATTTAGTGACAAAAGGTCAGGAGGTGGTCCGCCTCGACTCGTTGCGTGCCGTTGCCGAAGAAGGTGCAGTCAGCGCCCAGTACATCGTCAGCAAGACCGTGGAGAACCGCCTGGAAGCGGAACGTGACGGCCGCGCTGTGGTGAACTTCGATCCCGAGTTGCTCACGCGCTTCAAGGGTGATCACCGCCTGGAGGCCGCCATGGACCTGCAACAGCGCCTGCTGGACACCCGCCGTGCTGGACTCGCTGGCGAAATCAGCATCCTGCAGGAAAACCTGGCAGCGTCGGCGGTGCAGCTCAAGGGCCTGCAACAGGTCTATAGTGCCCGCGCCTCGCAGATCAGCTTCCTCAACCAGGAACTGCAAGGTACCCGCGTGCTGACGGCCGAAGGCTATGTGCCGCGCAATCACCTGCTTGAGCTGGAACGCAGCAATGCCGACCTCTCCGCCGGCCAGGCCGAAAACCTCAACAACATCGCCCGGGTGCGTAGCCAGACCACCGAAATCAAGCTGCGCATCCTGCAGCGCCAGCACGATTACCTGAAGGAAGTCGAATCGCAGCTGACTGATACCGCCAAGGAAAACACCACCCTGGCCGACCGCTTGCGCTCGCTCGACTATGAAGTGACCCACACGGTGATTCGGTCGCCGATCGATGGCATGGTCCAGGGCCTGAGCATTGCCACCGTCGGCGGGATCATTCAACCCGGCTTCAAGATCATGGAAATCGTCCCGGTCAACGAACCGCTGCAGGTCGACGCGATGATTCCCGTACAGGCCATCGACAAGATGGTCCCCGGCCTGCCCGTGGACATTTCCTTCCCTGCCTTCAACCATGCCAAGACGCCCAACATCCCCGGCCGCGTGAAGACCATCTCTGCCGACCGCCTGATGGACGAGGAAAGCAAGCAACCGTTCTATCTGGCCCAGGTGGAAGTCACGCCCGATGGCATGGGACTGCTTGGCAGCAATCACATTCGCCCCGGCATGCCCGCCAGCGTCACCATCAAGACTGGCGAGCGCAACATGATCAGCTATCTTCTTAAACCAATGCTCGATCGTGTGGACAGCTCATTCAAGGAACAATGAGATGGAACGTCATTGCCTRTTTTTCTGCCTGCTAGGGTTGGCCTTGCCGGCCGACGCAATGGACCTCAAGCAAGCCTGGGATCTGTTGCAGTTCCAAGGCCCTATCTACCAGGCCTCCGTGCATGAAAAAGAGGCTGGCGAGGAAAACCGCGCCATTGGCAAGGCCGGCCTGCTACCGCAAATCAATGCCTCGGGCTACCACAACAAGGTCAATGGCTCCCAAAGCCAGAGTGGCGTCGACAGAGATCTCCACTACGACTCCAAGGGCGCCAACGTGCGCCTGCGCCAGCCGCTGTTCAACAAACAGAAGATGTCCGAATACCGCCAGGGTCAGCAGCGTGCCGACTACAGCGTCGCGGTGTTCGATGCCAAGACCCAGGACGCCGCAGTGCGCCTGGCCGAAAGCTATTTCGATGTGCTCCTGGCCAGCGAAACCATCGTCTTGGCCAAGTCCAAACTGAACGCCTTCGAAGAACAAGTCGCTTCGGCGAAGCGGCGCAAGGAACTGGGAGCCGGCACCATCACCGACATCGATGAGTCGACCGCTCGCCGCGACCTCGCCGACGCCGAGCTGATTGAAGCGCAAGACAACCTGGTCAACGCGCGTCGCAAGCTCGAGGAATATATCGGTGAAACTCCCGAGTCGCTGACCACCTTGCGCCCGAGCTTCGATACACCACCGCTGCTACCGAGCAACCTGCAGGACTGGCTGGTCAAAGCCCAGACCGATAGCCCGCTGATCCATGCGCGCCGTTATAGCAGCGACCTCGCGGCAGAAGAAGTGAAGCGTGCCAGTGCCGGCCACTGGCCAACACTGGATTTCATTGCCGGCTACACCGCGGGTGAGAGCCAATCACTCTCCGAGTTGAATCAACGCAACCACTACGGCTCGATCGGGCTGGAAGTCAATATCCCGATATACAGCGGTGGCGGCGTCAGCGCGTTTACACGCCAGGCCAGTGCCAATAGCGATAAGGCCATGGACGAACTCGACGCCGCGCGACAGGAAGTCATCACCGAAACCACCCGTGAGTATCAAGGCATACTGAGCGGCGCCAAACGTATTCGCGCGCTGGAGACGGCCGTAGCGTCCAACGAACGCTCGCTGGCATCGTCACGCAAGGGCTTCAAAGAGGGTGGCACCAGCACCAACTCGGACGTCCTCAATGCCGAAGAGCTGCTCTTCGTTGCGCGCCACGATCTGTTCGACGCCAAGTTGCGCTATTTGATGTCGCGCCTGCGCCTGGCCTCATCGGTGGGCAGCCTGGGCGACGACGATATCAACCAGATCAACGACTACCTCGGCCCGGAACTGCTGGTCACCAAATAACGCTCAGCCGCCGACCGGTCGAGCCAAATGATGGCTGACCGGCGTTCACCTCTGTCAACTCACCTACCTTTAACCCGCCCCTTCATTGCTCCATCTCGGCGCAGACAGGCAGCCGCCGGCGAAAAAACAGTCAACGTTGAAACGTGCCCACTAAGTCCTTGATTCCCTTTATGCTCGATCCAGTTCCAAATCAAAAGCCACGCCCGGCTCCAGACTGTAAACTGTGTCCCCATGCGCAAACTTTTGTACCTGACATTCTCCATGGCGTTGCTCGCCGCCCTCACGACCTATGCGATGTGGGCCGCGGACCGGCCGGTGGGTCATTACCTTTCGGACCTGCGGATCAACCTGGCAGTCGACCAGGGTACGCCTGCGGATCGTGGCAATCTGCTGGGCATCCAGCCCGAACTGTTTCCTACCGATTATCAAAGTMCCGAGCGCCTGCACCGCAAGCTCGCGGCCTATCTGCAGGCAGCCCGGGACCAGGGCTTGTTGAACGGCAAGACCGTCGTCGTGTTGCCGGAACACATCGGTACCTGGCTGATGGTCAGCGGCGAGAAGGATGAGCTGTATCAGGCCAGTACTCTCAAGGAGGCCATGAACTGGCTGGCGGTGAGCAATCCCCTGAAGTTCGCCAAGGCGTTGATCAGCGCCGAGGGTGGCAACCGTCTGGACGATGCCCACCTGCGCATGAAAGCCAAGGCAATGGCCAGGGACTACCAGGCATTGTTCGGAGGGCTGGCCAGGGAGTTCCACGTGACGCTGGTGGCGGGCTCCATCGTGCTGCCCGAACCGAGCATCATCGACGGCACCTTGAGAATCGGCCGCGGCGCGCTGTACAACAGCAGCGTGGTGTTCAACAGCGAAGGCGTGCCGATCGGCCAGCCCCAACGCCAGATGCACCCGCTCTTCGCAGTACAGAACGGAATCAAGGCGAACGGCGACCACTCACTCAACGTCGTTGATACCCCAGCAGGAAGGCTGGGCGTATTGATCGGCCACGACAGCTGGTACCCGGAAAACTACCTCAAGCTCAACGACCAAAGCGCACAGCTGGTTGCAGTACCGGCCTTTGTCGCCGGCCGTGGCACCTGGGATCAACCGTGGCACGGCTACAGGGGATCGCCGGAACCGGCATCGGTCAACTTGAAGCCTGGAGAAGTCAGTGAAGGCCAGGCCTGGCAGCGCCTGACCCTCACGACCCAGGCACCGGCCAGTCAGGCTGTCGCTGGCATGAGTGTRTTCCTGCGGGGTCAGTTCTGGGATCAGGGCAGCACCGGGCAGAGTTTCCTCAGCAGCAACGGCCAGCACTTTGCCGACGGCAACGCCCAGGGTGCGCGTTTGCTGAACCTCTGGTTGTAAGCCATGAAACCGCAGCCAATGCGCCTCGGCGATCTGTCGGTGGGCTTTGTTCATAGCCTGGCCGATGCCGTGCGCAGCCATGGTATCGATCCGCAGCCACTGCTCGATCAATACGGCCTCGATGCAGCGCGCCTGAGCGAAGCCGGTGCCCGGCTATCGATACCGCGCTACATGCGCCTGGGCCACAGCGCCATTCAGCTGGCCGACAACCCGGCCCTTGGCTTGCGCATGGGCCAGCTCAGTCGCCTGAGCCAGGCCGGCCTCGCTGGCGTCACTGCGGCGCAGGCGCCGACCGTACGTGAAGCTGCGCGCTGCCTGATTCGATTCGAAGCCTTGTATGGTTCGAATTATCGGGGCCAATCAAGCTTTCACGAAGACGCCCAGGGCGCCTGGCTACGTTTCTATTCGATCAGCCCCTACAACGCTTACAACCGTTTCGTGGTGGATTCGATCATCGCTGGCTGGTTGCAGCAATTATCCAGTGTCAGCCCTTCCCCGCTGCGCGCCGAACGTATCGAGATCGAATTCGAGGAGCCCGGTTACCGCGCGGCCTATGACGTTTTGGGTGACTGTCCGATTGTGTTTGGCAGCGAACATAATCAACTGCGCTTGAGCCTTTCCAGCCTCGCACAGCGCAACCCGGAGCATTGCCCGAGTACCTGGCGGCACTTGCTGCAATTGTGTGAGCGGGAGCTGGAACAACTGACACGCACCCGCAGCCTGCGTGAACGCATCATCGCGCTGCTGGGACCCTTGCTCAACGGTGGCCGGGAGCCCGACCTGCAAGAGGTGGCGGCACGCCTGAAGCTGCCCACCTGGACCTTGCGCCGCAAGCTCGCCGATGAAGGTACACAATTTCGTGCGATTCTCAACGACACCCGCCGCGACCTGGCCATGACTTATATACGCGACACCGAACTGGCGTTCGGAGAGATCGCCTACCTGCTGGGCTTTGCCTCAGCCGAAGCGTTTCAACGCGCTTTCAAACGCTGGAACGGGCAGACGCCCGGCGAATTTCGCCGCAGCCATCGCCAATCCGCCTGATGCCTACAACTCGGTAGCGTCTTCCGCCGGCTCCAGTGGGTCCAGTTCGAAAGCCTGGTACTCGAGCAGCTCTTCTTGATAATCGTCCATTTTTTAATCTCCCAACCCGTAGTGAAAAACGTCTGAATAAATGACCCATTCCTTGAGCATAAAGTGCCCGCGTGAAAGAAAAATGACGCGGACACGACACTCTGTCGCTACCGAATAAAACGTAGCAGCTGGTCAGGAATTTATCACGGTTTTTTTCGCGGGAGGCCGCAGAACAGCGGACTTGCTTGATGCGGGTCAATCTTTTGGCGGGCCACAGGATCGGCTCATTTGATCCGATCCTGTGGTGTCACCCTCACTGGCCGCGGACAGGCATCGCCGGAATGGGTTCGCTCGGCGGCGGCAAGTCACTCGGATTTGACGGTGGCGTGACGATTTCCGGGGACGGTGCCGGCGCTACACTCTCGGTCGGCGTGATCGGCGCTGCCTCAGGAGGCGGGGTAACCGGCTCGGAGGACACGGGCAGCGCTTCAACGGGTGCAGGTGCAGGCACTGCTGGCTCTATACCAGGTGCAGCCTTGGCTTCAGGCATGCCCAGATCGGTTTTCGGCTTTTCGGTGATGTGCGCAGCCTTTTTCGCTTCTGGCGGCAGGAACAGCTCGACCAGTGCGAAGAAACGCTCGTAGAACTTGGCAGACGATACGGTTTCGCTGGCGACCTTGACCATAGAGTCATCGGAGGAGCCGATCGGCATCGACACCGAGCCCAGCACACCTACACCGAGACTGGCGGAGTTGTTGGTCTTCTTCAGCGCATAACGATCCTGCAGGGCGTTGGCGAATACGGTGGCGTGGTGCCCTTCGCTGCCGTCATCGGTACAGACCACACTGAAGCTGATCTCCATGTGGTTCTCGCCGGTCTGCTGGAAGCTCTTGTGACCGCTGACCAGTTTCGAATCGTTGCTGGTGATGATGTAACCCTGGCTGAGCAAGGCACGACGGGCAGCTTCACAGCTCTGGGTATCGGTCACCGGATAGTTGCGGGAAAAGGTTCCGGAGTCGTCGAAGTTCTCATGCTCGTAGATGGCGGCCTTGTTCGATGAACAACCGGCCACAGCGGCAAGCATGGCTGCCAGCCCGACAACCCGCATGGGAAGTGATTTAAACATTGAACATCCTGAGAAAAACGGTTCGGGGCATATTGTGCAACAGATCGATGCTTAGCGGAGCATCGATCGTGTCTTAAAACGATTACAGGCTGATTGACCCCGGTTTTACGGAAAAGTCACCACGGCAAATGACGTACGGCCAAATAAAAAGACCCCGGCTTTTCGGCCGGGGTCTCCTGTGCAGCGCTAAACCTGGTCAGGCATCAGTAACGCTTGATGTCCGCCTGGCTTTCCAGCTGCTTGCGATAAGCCGCAAAGTCTTGCTGGCCGATGCGGGAAGCGAGGTAGCGACGATACTGTGCTTTCTCTTCTTCGGTCGGCGCCGCTGCTTCGTTTACGCCATTGAGGCGCACGATCATCAGGCTGCCATCCGCCAGCGTCACGCTGGTGAAGGTCGGTTTGTCCTTGGCCGCAGGCTTGGCCATGCGGAACAGCGCTTGCAGCACCGCAGGGTCAACCCCCTCCTGAGCGCGGGTCGCCGCTTTGGTGACTTTCCAGGCCTGGCCATCGATCGCCTGATCCAGCGGGGTCTTGCCATCGCGCAGGTTGGCAATCAGGGCCTCAGCCTTGGTCTTGGCCTCGGCGCTGGCGTGCTCCTTGGCCAATTGCACACGGATCGCGGCAGAAACGCTTTCCAGTGGCAATTGCGAAGGTTTCAGGTGTTCCTTGGCACGCAACACGACCACGGTTTCCGGATCGAGCTCGATGGCGGTGCTGTTCGCGCCCTCATCCAGGACTTCCGGGCTGAACGCCGCAGTGACCACGGCACGGTTAGCCGCAATACCCTCACCGCCTTCACGGCCGAACGGCTTGGACGTCTGCACGGTCAGTTTCAGGTCCTGTGCTGGCTGAGCCAGATCGGACGCTTCGAACGAGGCGTCTTCCAGTTGCTTGCTCGCTTCGACGAAACGCTGCTCGACCTGCTGGGTCTTCAGAGCATGGGTCAGCTTGTCTTTCAGGCTGGCGAACGTTGGCACTTCTGGAGCTTCCACCCCCAACAGCTTGATCAGGTGGAAACCGAAGTCGGTGCGAACCGGGCCCGACACCTGGTCCTGGGTCAACGAATACAGGGCTTTTTCGAACGCCGGGTCGTAGACGCCAGGACCGGCATAACCCAGGTCACCGCCGTTGTTCGCAGACCCCGGATCCTGGGAGAATTCCTTGGCCAGCGCCTCGAATTTCTCGCCCTTGGCCAGACGGGCCTGGATCTCTTCGATCTTCGCCTTGGCTTGCGCCTCGGTAGTCTTGTCGTTCACTTCAATCAGAATGTGCGCAGCCCGGCGTTGCTCGGACAGGTTCGCGATTTCTTTCTGATAGGCCGCTTGCAGGTCTTGGTCGTTGACGCTGACCTGATCGAAGAAGGAAGCTTTCTTCAGCTCGAGGTAATCGATGACCACCTGATCCGGCGTCATGAACTCCTTGGCGTGTTCATCGTAATAGGCCTTGACCTCATCGTCGGTCAGCTTCACAGCCGCCGGGTCGGCCTTGATGTTCAGGGAGGCGAAATCGCGGGTCTGTTTTTCCAGACGGGCAAACGCCAGCACCTGTGCATCGGTCACGAAACCGCTACCGGCCAGGCCGGCACGCAGCTGACCAATCAGCATTTCCTGAGCCAGCATCTGGCGGAATTGCATGCGGCTATAGCCGAGTTGGCGAATCACCTGGTCGAAACGATCGGTGCTGAATTTGCCATCAACCTGAAACTCTGGTGTTTGCAGGATGACCTGATCAAGCGCCGCTTCGGAGAAAGCGAATTTCGAGTTTTCTGCGCCTTGCAGCAGCAGTTTGCGATCGATCAGGCCCTTGAGCGCCGATTCGCGCAACATTTTTTCATCCAGCAAGGATGCATCGAAATCCTTGCCCAGCTGTTGCATGAGCTGGCGGCGTTGCATATCGACCGCCTGGCTCAGCTCGTTCTGGCTGATTTCATCGCCATTGACCTTGGCCGCATCATTACTGTGCGACGTGGCCTTGAAAATGGCGTCGAAACCGGTCAAAGCCATCAGAACAACGATGACCCCGATAATAGTCTTGGCAATCCAGCCTTGTGAATTGTCCCTGATATTCTGCAGCATGCGTCCCCCAGAAACGGTTGAACTTCAAAATTAGGCAACCGTGGAGCGTGGGTAGAGTCCGGATAGAAGAAAGGCGCATCCGAGGATGCGCCTTCTCGTAACTGGCGGAGCGGATCGAGGGCTCGAACTGGCGACCCTCGGTGTCTTGAACCGGCGACCTGCAGTCAGGACTGCCGCTCCGCTGCCAAGTCAGGCATGACCCCGACCCGGATGGGTAAAAACCTGAATCGAACTTAGTTGACAGCTTCTTTCAGTGCTTTACCGGCTTTGAAACCTGGTTTTTTGGCTGCCGCGATTTCCAGCGTCTTACCGGTCTGTGGGTTACGACCAATGCGAGCTGGACGATCAGTTACGGAGAAAGTACCGAAACCAACCAGAACAACAGAGTCGCCAGCCTTGAGAGCGCCAGTGACGGATTCGATTACAGCGTCCAGCGCACGGCCAGCAGCAGCTTTCGGGATATCAGCGGATGCAGCGATAGCATCAATCAGTTCCGACTTGTTCACTCTAAGTCCCCTTATATCTATTTGAGTATGATTCTAAGTTTTTTTGGTGAAAGCAAAAACGAGTGCTGAATGGCCTACAGACACTTAAGAGCCGCTTTATAACAAGGGCTCTAAAAAGCTGTCAAGAAAGCCCCCCAGGCAAATACGTACTAATGCGTGCTAATTCTTTCCTTAGAATCTGCGTCGCGTTTCTCATCCTTCGCGACTATCTCCGGAGCCACGTCCGGCAAGGGCTCCGGCGCGTATTGCAACGCAATTTGCAGGACCTCGTCAATCCATTTAACCGGTTTAATCTGTAGATCCTGCTTGATATTGTCCGGAATCTCTTTGAGATCGCGGACATTCTCTTCAGGAATGATCACGGTCTTGATTCCGCCACGATGGGCAGCCAGCAGTTTTTCTTTCAAGCCGCCAATGGCCAGCACCTGGCCACGCAACGTGATTTCGCCGGTCATGGCAACATCCGCGCGCACCGGAATGCCGGTCAATGCCGAAACCAGGGCCGTGCAYATGCCCACACCGGCGCTAGGACCGTCTTTCGGGGTCGCCCCTTCTGGCATATGGATGTGCGTGTCGCGCTTCTCATGGAAGTCCAGGGGAATGCCCAGGCTCTTCGCCCGGCTGCGAACAACGGTCAAGGCCGCGGTGATCGACTCGACCATCACATCACCCAGGGAACCGGTCTTGATCAACTGGCCCTTGCCCGGCACGACCGCGGCTTCGATGGTCAGCAATTCGCCACCGACCTGAGTCCACGCCAGCCCGGTCACCTGACCGATCTGATCCTGTTGCTCGGCCAGGCCGTAGCGGAATTTGCGCACGCCCAGGAAGTGCTCCAGCATGTCTGCGGTAACCTTCACCGAGAAACGTTTTTCCAGAGCATGCTCCTTGACGGCCTTGCGGCAAACCTTGGCAATCTGGCGCTCAAGCCCACGCACACCGGCTTCACGGGTGTAATAGCGGATGATGTCGCGGATCGCTTCTGCATCAAACTCCAGCTCGCCTTTCTTCAAGCCGTTGGCCGTGATCTGCTTTGGCGAAAGATATTTGACGGCGATGTTGATCC
>NZ_JBGCUL010000906.1:0-1780 GCF_054177685.1 Pseudomonas sp. P5_A2_2 | reverse complement strand
ATGTTAGACACTCATTGAAAAATGCCCGTAGAATGAAGCTTTCAAGCCTTCGAGGTGCCTTTGTGGAGTTTTTTTCCGAGTACGCCGTTTTCCTGGCCAAGACCGTGACCCTGGTGATCGCCATTCTGGTGGTCCTGGCCAGCTTTGCGGCCTTGCGCAGCAAAGGGCGGCGCAAATCCTCCGGCCAGTTGCAGGTCAGCAAGCTCAATGATTTCTACAAAGGGCTGCGCGAGCGCCTGGAGCAAACCTTGCTCGACAAGGACCAGCTCAAGGCCTTGCGCAAGACGCAGGCTAAAACCGACAAGAAACAGAAGAACAAAACCGAGGCCAAATCCCGGGTGTTCGTGCTGGATTTCAACGGCGATATCAAGGCTTCAGCCACCGAAAGCCTGCGCCACGAAATCACAGCCTTGCTGACCCTTGCCACGCCGAAGGACGAAGTGGTGCTGCGCCTGGAAAGCGGCGGCGGCATGGTTCACAGCTACGGCCTGGCTTCTTCGCAACTGGCACGCATCCGCGAAGCCGGCGTGCCCTTGACCGTGTGCATCGACAAGGTCGCGGCCAGTGGCGGCTACATGATGGCGTGCATCGGCCAGAAGATCATCAGCGCACCCTTCGCGATCCTCGGCTCGATTGGCGTGGTGGCGCAGTTGCCCAACGTCAATCGCCTGCTGAAAAAGCACGACATCGATTTCGAAGTGCTGACCGCCGGTGAATACAAGCGCACCCTGACCGTGTTTGGTGAAAACACCGAGAAGGGGCGGGAGAAGTTCCAGCAGGATCTGGACATCACCCATCAACTGTTCAAGAACTTCGTGTCGCGCTATCGCCCGCAACTGGCTATCGACGAAGTGGCCACCGGTGAAATCTGGCTTGGCGTCGCGGCGCTGGACAAGCATCTGGTCGACGAACTCAAGACCAGCGATGAATACCTCGCCGAGCGGGCCAGGCAGTCCGAGCTCTATCACTTGCATTACACCGAACGCAAAAGCCTGCCAGAGCGCATTGGCATTGCCGCCAGCGGCTCGGTCGATCGGGTGCTACTGAGCTGGTGGAGCCGCTTGACTCAGCAACGCTTCTGGTAAGCCTTTAGCGGGCACCTGCAAAAAATCAAACCGCGGATTTTCCGCGATTTTGATGATCGAGCCAGGCTTTACCGCGATTGGGTAACGATGGGGCGGCCGTTGCCGGTGATCACCGAACAGGCCTGGAGGACGGCCTTGAACCCAGCAAAGAGTTCAAGGCCTGGGACATCAACGGCGACGGAACAGCGGCAGCGGTTCGTCGGTCGCTGCCTGATAGCTCACCGAGAAGTCCTTGAGACCTTCCAGGGCTTCGTGCGGATCTTTGTCGGGGCGAATGGCGAACGCATCGAAACCACAGCGGTGCATGTAGAACAACTGATCGCGCAGCACATCACCAATTGCCCGCAGTTCGCCCTTGAAACCATAACGGTCACGCAGCAGGCGGGCGTTGGAGTAGTTGCGGCCATCGGTGAAGGCCGGGAAGTTCAGGGCGATGACCTGGAACTGCGCCACGTCTTCACCGATTTCCTCGGCCTCTTCATCGGCGTCCAGCCAGATGCCCAGGCCGCCATCGCGGGCCAGGAGCATACGGCTGTGTTCGCGCCACAGCTGCAACGGCACGATGAGATCGTCACAGTTGCTGATCTGGTCGATGTTGAAATCCTTGGGCAGCAGGTGCCAGGTCTCGTCGACGACCTCGTTGTTCTTAATGATTCGCTGCATAGACACGCTCCTTGAAGAGGTCGATGCCAATA
>NZ_JBGCUL010000905.1:0-1781 GCF_054177685.1 Pseudomonas sp. P5_A2_2 | reverse complement strand
GTTTAACAAGATTCTCATCGTTTGCATTGGCAACATTTGCCGAAGTCCCACTGCAGAACATTTGTTGCGAGATGCACTGGGCCGGTCCGACATCAAAGTCAGCTCCGCGGGTCTTGGCGCGCTACAAGACCACCCGATCGAGCCCACCGCCCGAATCGTCCTGGAAGAGCATGGCCATCTGCCAAATGAGCACAAAGCCAATCAACTGACCCCCGCCACCATCAGCGAATCKGATCTGATCCTGGTGATGGAGCAGTCCCACATAGACCGTGTTCTCAAGATTGCGCCTGAAGCGCGAGGCAAGGTCTTCTTGCTGGGCAAATGGCAGAACAACMGCGAAATCAGCGACCCCTACCGTCAAGGAAAACCTGCTTTTGTGCATGCATACGCGTTGATTGAAGAAGCAGTAACCGCCTGGGCAAGGCGTCTCGCACGCTAAACCACTCCTTGAATACCTGTTAAAAAAGAACCCACATATGCAGCAAACTCCAGCATTAACCTCTCATGACGATGATGATGAAATCGACCTGATGGGCCTACTCGGGACACTGGTCGATCATAAATGGTTGATTGCCGGGATCACTGCTGCCTCTATGGCCGTGGGAACGGCCTATGCGGTGTTGGCCACGCCTGTTTACCAAGCTACTGCCTTGATACAGGTGGAGGCTAAAAAAAATGACATGCTCGGTTTCTCCGATATCAACAGCATGTTGGGTAAAGAGTCGCCTTCAGCCACAGAAATTGAATTAATCAAATCGCGCGCCATCATCGGCAAGGTTGTCGACAATTTATCGCTCGATATTACCGTCGAGCCGAACCATTTTCCGGTGATCGGCGACTTTATTGCTCGTCATTTCAAACCAGACGCTGTGAATACAGTCGCGACGCCATGGTTTGGCATGAGCAGCTTTGCCTGGGGTGGCGAAACCCTGAAAATATTTCAGCTCGAGCTCCCACAAGAACTTCTGGGTGAGGAACTAACTTTCGTCAGCGGTGAAAGTGGCCACTTCACGTTGCTGGATGAAGACGACAATGTTCTGGTCCAAAGTCAAGTGGGCCAAGCCTATGACCAGGACGGCATCAAACTGCAAGTCGAGGTGTTGCAGGCCAATCCTGGCACAACGTTCAGCATTGTGCGTGACCCACGCTTGACCAGTATCTTGGCGTACCAAAAGGTACTTGATGTAGCAGAACGCGGTAAAGAGTCCGGCATGATCGGGCTTGCTCTTGAGAGCGAGAAACCGGCCGAAGCCATTCAAATCCTCAATGAAATCGCCAAGCTCTATGTACGGCAAAATGTTGAGCGAACGTCGGCCGAAGCCGCTCAAAGCCTGGAGTTCCTACAAGATCAACTGCCTCAGGTCCGCAAAGACCTGGAAAAAGCCGAAAACGCCCTGAACAAGTATCAAATTCGCAGTAAGTCCATCGATATCAGCCTGGAAGCCAAAGCCATTCTCGACCAGATCGTGGCGCTTGATACCAGCATCTCCGAATTGAAATTGCAGCAAGCGGAAATGGATCGCAAGTTTACCCGTCAGCATCCCGCCTATCGGGCCTTGCTCAGCCAATTAGGCGAGCTAACAGCCAAGCAGAATGGCTTGGCCAAAAAAGTCGAGGGCCTGACTTCAACACAGCAAGAACTGCTTAGCCTCACCCGCGATGTAAAAGTCAGCACCGAAATTTATACCCAGCTCCTGAATAAATCCCAGGAGCTGGATGTAATGCGTGCCGGCACCGTGGGCAACGTGCGCTTGGTCGACACCGCCGATGTGGATCTGCTC
>NZ_JBGCUL010000904.1:0-1785 GCF_054177685.1 Pseudomonas sp. P5_A2_2 | reverse complement strand
TCCATAGACCGACCACCCAGTTCTATCGAGCGACAGGCAGCTTCAATTCGGACATCCTCGACATACTTCGCCGGCGTTGTCTGCAACTCTCGCTGGAACAAGCGGATTAACGTCCTGACGCTGGTGGAGAGCTTGTCCGCGAGTATTTCGACTGTCAGATCTGAATGCAGGTGTTCCGCAATCCACAGACACAACTCATCCAGGCTGGAGCCGGGAACATGCTGTGATTGCAGGGCGACACTGAACTGCGCCTGCCCGCCGGGACGCCGCAGGAAGAGGACAAGATTTTTCGCGATCTCCATAGCCACTTCATCGCCCAAATCTTCGCTGACCAACGCGAGCGCAAGATCGATACCGGCGGAGATACCAGCTGACGTGTACACGTTGCCGTCCTTGACCCAGATGGGATTGGGATCGACCTGCACCCTGGGGTAGCTTTCGGCCAGGCTTCGCGCCATACGCCAATGAGTCGTCGCCCTGCGACCATCCAGAAGTCCTGTCTCAGCCAGAGCAAACGCCCCGACACAGATCGAACACACCCGCCGAACACTCGCGGACTTCGTTCTTATCCAATCGATAGCGGACTCGTCCACCTGCTCCCGAGCTTTCCAGCCCGAAGTCACGATCAACGTATCGATTGCTTTGTCGTCACCACGTTCTTGTTCAAGCGTCTTGTGTGCCATCAACGCGATGCCCGTGCTGCTCTCCAGGTGCTCGTTGGCGCCTGCACAGACCAACTCGAGTAGATAGGGAGCAACGTCACCACGGTGCAATCGGTTCGCGAAGGCAAACACCTCCGCAGGGCCGATCACGTCTAGCGAGTCCACAGGAGGCAATCCCAGAATCACGACACGTTTTGGTCTCAAACTCATAAGCGGATGGCTTGGTTTCGTCGTTTTGCTCACATCAATCTCCGCGCAGACAAGATGCGCATATTGGCACAAATCATCTGCCAATAGTCAATTTAGCCAGCCGGAAATACTTAAACTGAACCTCAAGCCACCCACTCTGAGGAAAGCAAACATGAGCACCCCTGTCATCATTGGCGGCTTCAGCGCTCCCGACTCTGAACTTGCCCAAAAGGCTTCTTCGCTCGTCGAGCGCGTCCACACTAAACCGCTCCTGCACCATGTGCATCGTACCTGGTGGTTTGCCGAATTCCTTGGTCAGCAGCGTGGCCTGAAGTATGACCGCGAGGCCGTCTATCTCGCGGCGCTGTTGCACGACCTGGGACTGACGAACGAGTTTTCCGCCGAACAGCGCTTTGAAGTCGATGGCGCTGACGCTGCCAGCCGCTTTCTACTAGCGAACGGCTATTCGGAGTCGAAAACCGAGCTCGTCTGGGACGCGATTGCACTTCACTCCAGCGCCGGTATCGCTGACCGCAAGCAGCCAGAAATCGCCCTCATCTACCTGGGCGCTCACGTCGACGTTATGGGCTTGAACATAGAGGAAATTACACCTTCGCTGATCGAGGATGCGCTCGCGCTCTATCCCCGCATCGGAATGAAGGCTGCGTTCACTGAGGCGGTAGCAGAAGTAGCCAGGAAAAAACCTTTTACTGCCATTGGCACCGGGCTCGCTGACGTCGGACGTCGCCACATACATGGTTTCGACTGCCCGAATGTGTGCGACCTGATTGATAACGCGCCCTTCGACAGCTGACATTCGGTGTTGCGCACGGGAATTTACTTTATCCGGATACCAGAATGGAATTTTCGCTGGCAAGGACGGAATTATTGGCGAGGTCACCGGGAAGTCGCCTCAGTCAGTCAGTGACTTCGT
>NZ_JBGCUL010000903.1:0-1786 GCF_054177685.1 Pseudomonas sp. P5_A2_2 | reverse complement strand
CCCTTCACCTGGGAGGTGATTTCTCCGGAAATGACATAGGCCATGGTGGTGCCATCGTGTTTGTGGGCGATGGAAGACTGACCGGGTTGGTAATCGACTTCGATCATCAGCGCTTTTTTACCGGGGACGTTCTTCAGCATTTCGTCCTGCAGGACAGTGACCTTTTCCGAAGGATCATGGGCAAAGGCCGATGCACAAGATATCAGGGCCAGGGCGGCAAGGGGGGCAGCACAGAAGCGCAACACGTACATGGTTCTTTACCTGCGGTGGGTTAGTTGTCGAAAACAACAGTAGTGCGCAGGTAGTAGAGGTTAAACAGCCAATATTCGGGAAGGCGAGGGGACCAATTGCAGAGGATTGCGGGCCAATGGAGAAAAAATTGTGGCGAGGGAGCAAGCTCCCTCGCCACAGGAATTGGTTAAACGATCGGAAAGCTGTTGAAGTCCACGGCATTGGCCAGTTGGCTATCGATCAGGCTGATAAAACCCTGGACCTGCGGGCAGTTGAAATGCGATCGCATGGCCGCTTCCGATTGCCAGTGGGCGCTGACGGTCCAGCGATTGGTGTCCTCGGGGCAGCGGTCGACCATATAGGATTCGCAGCCCGGTAGTTCACGCAGGGTTTCGACAATCTTTTGCAGTTGCTTACCCAGTTCATCCGAGCGGCCGGCGGCGGCCTGTACCTGTACGGTATTGATCACTTCATGGGACATTGCTCACACTCCTGAATCAAGCCGGACGAGTCCTGCTCATTGAGGGATAACGCCTATGCAGGATAGGCCTGACCCTCGGGACCGCCAATAGCCAATCGCCGGATAAAGCCACAGGCCAATCCGTCAGGCCACCTGCTGCAGGATGTCGCGCAAACGGTCCAGGGCAATGTCGATGTCAAGGGTTTCGATGGCGCCAAAACCAAGGAAAAGCCCGGCCCTGGGCGCTTGCTGATAGAAAAAGCTGTCGATGGCATAGAGCCCGACTTCGACTTTTTTCGCCAGTTCGATCACCAATGGAATATCCATCGGCACTTTGCACATCACCACCATGTGGAAACCGGCGGTGGTCGGCACCGCCTCGAGCCAGRGCGAGAGATCGCCGGCCATGCGCGCCAGGATTCGTTCGCGGCGCCCGGCATAGATCGCATGGCAGCGCCGGATGTGCTTGAGCAGGCAGCCTTCGGCGATGAATTTGGCCAGCGCCCATTGCGGCAGGGTCGAAGTGTGCAGGTCAGTGAGCTGTTTGGCACGCACCACGGCCTCGAGGATCGCTGGCGGCAGGATCGCATAGCCCAGACGCAGTTCCGGCAACAGGGTTTTGGAGAACGTTCCGACGTAAGCGACGATCCCCCGTTCATCCATGCTTTGCAGGGAATCGGCAGGACGGCCCTCGTAGCGGAATTCGCTGTCGTAGTCGTCCTCGATGATGATCGCGCCCAGCTCATGGGCCTTGGCCAGCAGGGCTACCCGACGCGCCTGGCTCATCGGCATGCCCAGCGGGAACTGGTGCGAAGGGGTGACGTAGATCAGGCGCGTACCGCGAGGAATCTGGTCCACCACAATGCCTTCGGCGTCCACCGGCATGCCAATCACCGTGGCGCCATGGCTGCCGAACAGCAGCCGCGCCGGCGGGTAGCCTGGGTCTTCCATGGCGACCAGGCTGCCTGGACTGATCAGCACCCGGGCGATCAGGTCCAGCGCCTGCTGCGCGCCGTTGCACACCACCACGTCCTCATCCTGACAATTGACCCCGCGGGAGAACGCGATGTGCCGGGCAATGGCGTTGCGCAGGGC
>NZ_JBGCUL010000902.1:0-1792 GCF_054177685.1 Pseudomonas sp. P5_A2_2 | reverse complement strand
TAAGCCCTCATCGCGAGCAAGCTCGCTCCCACAGGATTGTGGCCCGACCAATAATTCGCATTTACCCCCCGTCTTTTTCCTGTCCATACAAGCTGTTACTGTACGGTCCACATAGCCCAAGCCGCCTGGATCGGATCYCCTATTTGAAGCGTTCCCTGCCCCTGTTCCTGATCAGCCTGGCCTTGAGCTCCACCGCAAGCGCTACGATCAGCGAAAGCCATGGTTATGCGCAGTTCGGCACGCTCAAGTACCCGGCCCGATTTACCCACTTCGACTGGGTCAACCCGCAAGCGCCCAAGGGCGGTACGTTGCGGGTCATGGCGTTTGGCACCTTCGATACGCTCAACCCCTACACCTTCAAGGGCACCAGCCCGGTCACCACACCGAACTTCCTGCAATACGGCATCAACGAGCTCAACGAGCCACTGATGATCGGCACCGGGCAGTACGCACCCTCGGGTGATGAGCCCGCATCCAGCTATGGCCTGATTGCCCAGTCCGTGGAGTACAACGAGGACCGCAGCTGGGTGGTGTTCAACCTGCGCCCCGAAGCACGCTTCCATGACGGTACGCCGATCACCGCCTACGACGTCGCGTTCTCCTATCGCGTGTTGCTCAAGGAAGGCCATCCGCTGTACCGCACCAGCCTTCAGGAAGTGTCGCGGGTCGACATCCTCAACCCGCAGCGCATCCGTTTCGTGTTCAAGCGCGCTGGCAATCCGCTGCTGATCCTGCGCCTGGGCGAAATGCCGGTGCTGGCGCAGCACTACTGGAAAGGCCGCGACTTCAAGGCCACCACCTTCGAACCGCCGCTGGGCAGCGGGCCGTATCGCATCACTTCTGTCACGCCAGGACGGCAGATCGTCTTCGAACGGGTCAAGGATTACTGGGGCAAGGACCTGCCGGTCAATCGCGGCAAGTACAACTTCGACCGCATGGAAGTCGAGTTCTACCGCGACAGCGACGTGGCGTTCGAGGCGTTCAAGGCCGGTGAGTTCGACATCTATATCGAGCATCAGGCGAAGAACTGGGACACCGGCTACAACTTCCCGGCCATACGCCGCGGCGAGGTGATCAAGGCGCAGATTTCCCACCAGATCCCGACCCAAACCCAGGGCCTGTTCATGAACAGCCGTCGCCCGGCATTCTCGGACGCCAAGGTCCGTGAAGCGCTGGGGCTGATGTTCAACTTTGAATGGACCAACCGCACCCTGTTCAGCGGCGCCTACCATCGCGCCATGAGCTACTACCCCAACAGCGAGTTCTCGGCCAGCGGTTTGCCGGTCGGACATGAATGGCTGTTGCTCAAGCCCTATCGTGAACAGCTGCCAGCCAGGCTCTTTACCGAGCCGTTCAACCTGCCGCAGACCGACGGGCACGGCATCCCCCGGGAGACCTTGCGCAAAGCCCTTGGCCTGCTCGCCGAAGCCGGCTGGAAGCTCAATGGCCAGCGTATGCAAAACGCCACCGGGCAACCCTTGCGGCTGGAGTTGCTGCTGGTCAACCCGAATCTGGAACGCATCCTCCAGCCTTACGTCGAGAACCTGGCCAGCATCGGCATCGATGCGCAGTTGCGCACCGTCGACCGCGCGCAATACAAGCAGCGCCTGGACCAGTTCGATTTCGACATGATTCTGATGACCCTCAACCAGACCCTCAGCCCGGGCCTGGAACAGTGGCAGTACTTTCACTCCAGCCAGGCCGGGGTCAAGGGCAGCAAAAATTACGCAGGCATTGCCAACCCGGTGGTCGACCATCTACTCGAGCAGTTACTGGCCGCCCGGACCCGCGA
>NZ_JBGCUL010000901.1:0-1796 GCF_054177685.1 Pseudomonas sp. P5_A2_2 | reverse complement strand
GCTCAAACACTGCAGATTTCATGATCGCGCTGGTTCATTCCTGATACACATCACGCCTGCCACTTTAAAAACCGCCTAGACTTCGAGTATCCCTTCGACAAGGCCGTCTCCATGATCTCGATGTCTACCTTCCACGCCATGCTGGTCCCGATCCTTGCCGGGATGATCATGCTGGCCGTCGGTTTCAACTTTCGCGACAAAAATGCCGGTGTGTTTGTCATGTGGATCGGCATGCTGAGCATCCTCGCAACCGTGGTGATCAAGATCCTCGCCAAACTCAACGAATAATTCATCGCCCTTGGCTCGCATTGATTTTGACGGGCTCGTACACTCGGCCGATCCGCTCCCTGCGAGGTTGACCGCCTAGTGTTCGCTCGTCTTTTTACCCTGCCGTGTATTTTCCTTGTCTGCCTGATGACGCTGCTGTCAGTGGCGCCTGCCCAGGCGGCCGGCCTGCCAGGCCTGCTCGGCAGCCAGGCCAAGACCCAGCCCGAAGCCCGGGAACCGCTGGGGCAATCCCTGGACGAAGTGATCAAGTCACTGGAGAACGACCAGCAACGCACCAAGCTGCTGGCCGATCTCAAAAGGCTCCGTGACACCACCAAAATGGCTCAACCAACGACCGAGGAAGGCGTGCTGGGCCTGATTGGCGGAACCCTGACCAATATCGAGAAGAAATTTTCCGGCGACGACAGTCCGCTCACGCGCTGGTCCAGTGAATTCGATCAGGCCAGGGAAGAACTGATGGCGCTGGCGCTGCCGGCCAATGAATGGCTGCCCATGCTGTTCGCCTTCGCCATGATCCTGATGGTCTGGAGCCTGCTGGCCGCCGCCCTGATCTGGATCAGCCACCGCGTGCGAATGCGTTTCGGCCTGACCGAAGAACTGCCGCAGCACCCCCGGGCCCTCGACATGTTGCGCTTCGCCTTGCGCAAGCTCGGGCCATGGCTGATCGCCCTGGTGATCACGGTCTACATGAGCTACGCCCTGCCCTCGTCCCTGGGCAAAAGCCTGGCCATGGTACTGGCCTATGCACTGGTGGTCGGCACCTGCTTCTCGGCCATCTGCGTGATTGCCTTTTCCCTGCTCGACGGCCCGCACCGCCACCGTGCCCTGTACATCCTGCGGCACCAGGCGTTTCGGCCGCTGTGGCTGATCGGCAGCTTCGCCGCGTTTGGCGAAGCGCTGAGCGACCCGCAACTGGTCGACAGCCTCGGCAGCCATCTGGCCCATACCGCTGCGACTGTCGCCAATGTCCTGGCAGCGCTGTCCACAGGACGGTTCATCCTGCGCTTCCGCCGACCGATCGCTCACTTGATCCGCAACCAGCCACTGTCCCGGCGCCTGACCCGCCGTGCCCTCAACGACACCCTGTCGATCCTCGGCACCTTCTGGTACGTGCCGGCGTTGGTGCTGGTGGCCATCTCCCTGTTCGCCACCTTTATTTCCGCTGGCGACACCAGCACCGCACTGCGCCAGTCGCTGATCTGCACCGTTTTGCTGGTGTTGTGCATGGTCATCAACGGCCTGGTACGCCGCCACGCCCTCAAACCCAAGCATGGCATCCGGCGTTACGCCGTGTATTCGGAACGGCTGAAAAACTTTTTCTACACCATCGTTCATCTGCTGGTGTGGCTGGCCTTCATCGAGCTTGGCCTGCGGGTCTGGGGCATTTCGTTGATCCGCTTCACCGAAGGCGACGGCCACGAAGTCAGCGTCAAACTGTTCAGCCTCGCCGGTACGCTGCTGTTCGCCTGGCTGATCTGGATTCTCAGCGACACCGCCGTGCATCACGC
>NZ_JBGCUL010000900.1:0-1799 GCF_054177685.1 Pseudomonas sp. P5_A2_2 | reverse complement strand
GGACTAACCTCAGTGCATCATTACACTGCGCGCAGGGGGACTTGCTGCCAAGGCGTCATTTCCCAACTGACCTGCATTTCACGTTGGCCAAGGAGCCTTATGAAGACCTTCTTGCTAAGGGCTGCCCTGTTCGTTGTTTTATTTTTCTTTGCCTTGCTCTGCCTTCTCGTGTCTCTTTCCTCGTTCAAGGAGGTGGACGAGACGAAGACTTGGCAGAAGTTGCATGCCACTGTCGCCACTGTCTCCATTTCTGAGGAGATGCGCAGTAAGGGTATGACCTATTGCCCTCTGGTTAACGTGACCTTTGAGTTGAACGGACAGCAATACACTTATCCGCTCGAAATATCGCAGCGGCCCTGTAGGACCAGCCTGGAGTCGGTCGAAAGATCAATTGCAACACTCAGGGAAGGAAAAGTGATCGAAATTCTTGTCGACCCTGCAAAGCCGGGTAGAGTGAAGCCAGGTACTTACTCACTAGGTGGGGGTTTTTACTTGGGCGTTTTCTTGGGCACGCTAGCCTTTATCGGGGCCATAGCTGTCCTGGTGTTTCCTGCTAAGAAAACTGTCAAGTTGACGCAAAGAGAAAGTATTTCACATTCAACTTTGAGCAAGAAAGAAGTTCAGGAAAAAGTTCGCGAACTACTCGCCGCCGGCACTGCAAAGTCGGAAGTGTTTTCACAACTCTCCGGGCGGGGTGTAAAAGACAGTCATCTTGCCTACTTTATAGCTTCGTATGCAGATCCAATTCGTTGTGACGAGCACGATCGCAAGGTCAATATTCTCATCACGATAATGCTCGCCCAGGCTTTGATTGCATTCTTTCTGGGATTGTATATCGGCGCCAGGATGGGGCCAACGGCCAAATGGGTTATGGGTGTTTCAATGACCTTGATTCCCTTGTTTTTGGTATGGGGCTTCTACAACCATCGCGTCGGCGCCTACAACGCGTACATACTCCTATCGTTTCCCCAATTCCCAAGATCGCTTGCGGGGTTTACATCGAGTCCGGCAACAACCACTATCGCATTAGCTATCAGTATCGTTATCCTGGCTTATGTTTGGTACGTCCGAGGAAAAATCTTTCCAGACTTCGTCTTCGTCAATCCCAGGAAAGTCAAAGGCAAGTACTTCTTTACGGGCTGACCCATCATGCCGCCGGACCTGCCCGAACGGCTGTCCAGGCCTGTGAGTTCAATCGTTAGCGAAGACTGCTGCGGGTCGATTTCAGCCGGTTCCAGCAGGCAGTTATTGGCCGACTTCTGCCTGTCRTGACCGGCAGAAGTCGACCCGAAGCTGTCGACCGATTCTGTTGAAAAAGTCCGAGCGGATTGACTCTGCCTACACTGAGATTGAAAAGCGTCCGATTTACGCGTTGCAAGCCTTCCTGGCAGGGCAAGCGGATTGCAGTGAATCGCTCCAGCCCTACCACTTATGCCTGAGTCGTTAATCATGGATGAAGTCACTACCATGCCCTCGGATGATGTACCTGACCTTCAAMGTATAGTGCAGCGCAAGCTCGGGCGCTGTCTGTTGCGCTTGCAACAATACGAACGGCTGCTGAAAGTCATAGTCGCGCATGGCGAGTTGAGCGGCCCTGCGGATCGGCTGCATACCATCCGTGGGCAAAAGATCGCATGTGCCCAGAAAAAGACCATGGGCACGTTGGTCGGAATGCTGACCGAAAGCTTTCTGACCCAGTCGCCCCAAAATGAAGAATCACAGACGGAAGCCGATGTCGGTGACCAGATCTGGTTCAGCTATCGACCCCAGTTGGAAATGCCAGCCGAGCACTATGAGGC
>NZ_JBGCUL010000899.1:0-1802 GCF_054177685.1 Pseudomonas sp. P5_A2_2 | reverse complement strand
TGCTGGTACTGGCCCTGAGTGCCTGTGCCGTGGGCCCGGACTACAAGACGCCAACCACCGAGGCGGCCAACATCACGGCCGCCACCGATGGCGCCGCCGGCCAGAAGAATTTTGACCGTTCCCGTTTCGAAGGCATCTGGTGGCAACAGTTCGAAGACCCGACCCTCAACCAGTTGGTGACGCAATCCCTGCAAGGCAACCGCGATTTACGCGTCGCTTTCGCCCGCTGGAAAGCCGCACGGGCGATCCGCGATGACGTCAGCAACGACGCCATGCCGACCATCACCAGCCGCGTCAGCAGTGATTTGGGCAAAGGCCAGATTCCCGGCCAGACCACCGACCGGGTCAACAGCGAACGCTACGACCTGGGCCTGGACATGGCGTGGGAGGTCGATCTGTTCGGCCGCATCCAGCGCAACCTGGAGTCGGCCAACGCCGAACAGCAGGCGTTCGAGGCCGATCTGTACCAACTGCAAGTCACCATGATTGCCGAACTGGTGGATTCCTACGGTCAACTGCGCGGTGCGCAACTGCGGGAGAAAATCGCCCTGGCCAACCTGGAGAACCAGCAGGAGTCGCGCAAGATCACCGTCAGCCTGCGGGATGCCGGCGTCGGCGATCAGCTTGATGTGGAACGGGCCGATGCGCGACTGGCGTCGGTCGAAGCCAGCGTGCCGCAATTGCAGGCCGAACAGATTCGGCAGAAAAACCGTATCGCCACCCTGCTGGGTGAACGTCCGGACAAGCTGACCGTGGACCTGAGCCCGAAAGACCTGCCGGCGATTGCCAAGGCCCTGCCGATCGGTGATCCGGGGGAACTGCTGCAACGCCGTCCGGACATTCGCAGTGCCGAACGCCAACTGGCCTCGGCCACGGCGCGTATCGGCGTGGCCAAGGCCGATCTGTTCCCGCGGGTCAGCCTCAGCGGCTTCCTCGGTTTTACCGCCGGGCGCGGTTCGCAGATCGGCTCCTCGGCGGCCAACGCCTGGGCGCTCGGCCCGAGCATCACCTGGGCGGCGTTTGACCTGGGCAGTGTGAAGGCCCGTTTGCGCGGTGCCGACGCCGATGCCGAAGGCGCCCTGGCGACCTATGAGCAGCAAGTGTTGCTGGCCCTGGAAGAATCGGAAAACGCTTTCAGCGACTACGGCAAACGCCAGCAGCGTCTGATTTCGCTGATTCGTCAGAGTGAGTCCAGCCGTTCCGCAGCCGATCTCGCCGAGATCCGCTACCGCGAAGGCACGGCCGATGTCCTTGTGCTGCTCGACGCCCAACGGGAACGCCTGGCCGCCGAAGACACCCAGGCCCAGGCTGAAGTCGATCTGTATCGCGGCATCGTCGCGATCTACAAGGCCCTTGGCGGTGGCTGGCAGCCGGAGACGGTCGCCAGCAACTGACCCGATGTTTTGAAATGCTCCTTTGGTTGGCCGCAGCCAACCCGTTCCTTAGCCCTGCGTCTCATTCGGTCGCGGGGCTTTTTTTTGTCTATCAAAAACAACACATTCCCCCTGTGGGAGCGGGCTTGCCCTAATGCCAGTCAGTTAAGCCCCGGACATTGTGGGAGCGAGCTTGAACTGGTCAACTAATTTTGGACACCAGTTACGGTTTTCATGCCGCCAGTTTTTCCATAGCTACCGGTGAACGATAGCCGTTGTAGCTATGGAGCCTGACGTTGTTGTAACGCATCACGTAGCGTTGCACGTCTATGCGGGCTTCATGCTCAGAGTTGTAGCCATCTTCTGGCACCCACTCTGATTTAAGGCTCCCAAAGAAACGCTCCATCGGGGCGTTATCCCAGCACTCAC
>NZ_JBGCUL010000898.1:0-1804 GCF_054177685.1 Pseudomonas sp. P5_A2_2 | reverse complement strand
GAGCAAGGAAGAGCTGGATGCCCGCGCCRAGCGTTATCAGGTTCGCCTGAGCAAGGTTGGCGAGAACGTCCAGGTCACCGTCGAGAAAAACATCAACACCGTGGCGCCGCCAGAGGTAGCGCGTAAAGTGTTGAGCAAGATTCAGGACAACCTGGGCTGATCCTATGCGTTTTGCCGTTCTCGGCAGCGGCAGTCAAGGGAATGGCACGCTGATATCCAGCGCTGATACGTACGTATTGGTGGATTGTGGTTTTTCCCTGCGGGAAACCGAAAAACGCCTGCTGCGCCTGGGTGTGAACCCTGCGCAGCTGAGCGCGATACTCGTGACCCACGAACATGCCGACCACGTGCATGGCGTGGGTTTGCTGTCTCGGCGCTACAATCTGCCTGTCTACCTCAGTCGCGGGACCTTGCGCGGGATGCGCAAACCGATTGAACCCGCAGGCTTTCTGGCCGGCGGCGAGCAACTGCAAATCGGCGACTTGAGCATCGGTGTCATTGCCGTGGCCCACGATGCACAGGAACCGACGCAGTATGTCTTCAGTGACGGTGAGCGGCGCTTCGGCCTGTTGACCGACCTGGGTTCGTATTGCGACAAGGTGCTGGACGGCTATCGGGACCTCGATGCGTTGATGATCGAGTCCAATCACTGTCGTGACATGCTGGCTCGCGGTCATTACCCGTACTTTCTCAAGCAACGGGTGGGCGGTGAACTGGGACATTTGAATAACCATCAGGCGGCATTCCTGGTGGCCGAGTTGGGCTGGAAAGACCTGCAACACCTGGTCCTGGCCCATCTGAGCAGCAAGAACAACCTGCCGCAGCTGGCCCGGCAATGTTTTGTCGACACCCTCGGGTGCGACCCGGACTGGCTGCAACTGGCCGATCAAGATTCAGGGCTCGACTGGCGCCACATCGCCTAGCCCATCTACTTAGCAAGCGGAGCCCATCATGGAAAAACGTGAAGAACTCTACCGCGGCAAAGCCAAGTCGGTTTACAAGACCGACGACGCTAACCGTTTGATCCTGCTGTTTCGCAACGACACCTCGGCGTTCGACGGCAAGCGCATCGAGCAGCTCGACCGCAAAGGCATGGTGAACAACAAGTTCAACGCCTTCATCATGCAGAAGCTCGAAGCTGCTGGCGTGCCGACCCAATTCGACAAATTGCTGGGCGACAATGAATGCCTGGTGAAAAAACTCGACATGATCCCGGTCGAATGCGTCGTGCGTAACTACGCTGCGGGCAGCCTGGTCAAGCGTCTGGGTGTCGAGGAGGGCATGAAGCTCAATCCTTACACCTTCGAACTGTTCCTGAAGGACGACGCCAAGGGCGACCCGTTCATCAACGAATCCCACGTCGTGGCTTTCGGTTGGGGCACCGCCGAGCAACTGGTTCGCATGAAAGAGCTGTCGCTCAAGGTCAACGAAGTCCTGAGCAAACTGTTCGACGACGCCGGCCTGCTGCTGGTCGACTTCAAGCTGGAATTCGGCGTGTTCCACGATGGCTCCATCGTGCTGGGCGACGAATTCAGCCCGGACGGCTGCCGCCTGTGGGACAAGGCGACCGGTAAGAAAATGGACAAGGACCGCTTCCGTCAGGGCCTCGGTGACGTTATCGAAGCCTACGAAGAAGTCGCCAATCGTCTTGGCGTACCGCTTTAACCGACGCAAGCATCTGATAGCACAGAAATATTTCGCTTAGGGGGTTCGCTTCCTGCGAAAGTGTTGTTATGATGCGCGCCGTTGGAGAGATGCCAGAGTGGCCGAATGGGACGGATTCGAAATCCGTTGTACCTTCACC
>NZ_JBGCUL010000897.1:0-1806 GCF_054177685.1 Pseudomonas sp. P5_A2_2 | reverse complement strand
GATCGAGCCGTCGGCATGGCGCATCGCCGACCCGATCAGCTTCCAGCGCGCACCGTCCTGCCGGGCTTTTTCGATGTCGCCAAGGCTGAGGGATGAAATGCCGCTACACGTGACGTCGCTGACCGTAAGCTTCGCGTCCAGCAGTTCATTCGCCAGGATCACCACCTTGAGGCGTACGTCATGACCCTCTACATCCGCCGTCGGGTCGGCTTCGGCGTAACCCAGCGCCTGAGCCTAGGCAACGGCCTCGGCAAACCCCAGGCCGCCTTCCATGCTGGTGAGCACGAAGTTGGACGTGCCATTGAGAATGCCTTCAAAACCGACAATGGAGCTGCCTGCCAGCGCCTGCCGGGCCAGGCGAATAACCGGCGTGCCGCTCATGACCGAGCCTTCGTATTCAAAGGCGACATGCTTGCGTCGAGCCAGTGCCTTGAGCTCGGCGCCGTGCAGGGCGATGGGGCCCTTGTTGGTGGTGACGACATGTTTGTCGCCCTCCAGCGCCCAACGGCAGAACGAAGTTGCCGGTTCACCGTCCACCGGGTTGGTAAACGTGGCTTCAACAATAATGTCCGCGCCGGAGTCCTTGATCACCGCTTCATTGAGGGCTGTGACGTCGCCACCCGACAGTTGCGCCAATGCACCTTTGACTGCCGGCAATTGGGCGAGCACATTGGCGTCCAGCCCTTCGCGGCCAATCACCGAACCGAGAAACAAGTCAGTCACACCAACGATTTTCAAGGTGAAACCCAGTTCTGTTTTCCACTGTTCGTTGCGTTCGGCAATCAGCTGAGCCAATGCCCGGTTAACACCACCAAAGCCAACCAGCGCCAATTTGTATTCAGTCATTTTGTTATGCCCTCGATCCGGGGAATGGGTTGTTGGGCACTAGGTTAGGGCTGGGCCCAGGGCAGTGAAATAGGCCAATTTGCTCTATTTTATGGGCGTTTTGACCAGTGTCAGGACAGAGTTTCGGAATCGGGTAGGAGCGAGCTTGCTCACGATGGCGGTCTTACATTCAACATCAATGTTGACTGTTGTGGCCTCATCGCGAGCAAGCTCGCTCCCACAGGTTTTGGGGACAGCTCGCGCCACCGATTTGGCCAAAGCTACCCGATGGTGCATCAACTGGTGGATCATCTGGAGGGTGGTGACCGCAATGCCCTGCTGGGCATTTCCAACAGCGTGATGCTCGCAGAAATCACCGCGAACCGCGTGCTTGATCAAATCGAGCTGGCCGCATAAACCCGCCTCACCACTGCCCCCTGTGGGAGCGAGCTTGCTCGCGATGGCGGCGTGACAGTCAATAGAGATGTTGGATGACAGGGCCTCATCGTCGGAACGCCGCCCGGAGCAAGCTCGCTCCCACAGGGATTGTGGCCGGCCGTGGGATTGGCGGTCACTGAAGATCAAAACTGTAGGAGCGAGCCTGCTCGCGATAGCGGTGGGGATATGGTTGCTTTTGCCCTGGCAACGTTGGGATGAAACGGGTGAGAGTGCCATGCCTGGCGCACGCATAAAAGCCAACACAGGTTGGCTTTTGGCGGTACGAAAAATGGGCTACACGACAGACGACAGCACAAAGGAGGTCACGGTGTTTTCCACCCCGGGCAACGCGGCAATTTCAGTCCAGACCTTGTGCACCCGCTGCGGGCTCGCAGCGCCCACCCGCAGCATCAAGTCGAATTCACCGCTCATGACATCGCACTGGATGACTTCCGGAATGGCCCGCAGCGCTTGCAGCACTTCCGCCCCCCGCATCCGGTCGTAGCGGTAAACGAAAATCACCGCGTTGATGTTCGAAGTGGC
>NZ_JBGCUL010000896.1:0-1808 GCF_054177685.1 Pseudomonas sp. P5_A2_2 | reverse complement strand
GGGTTACTGCATATTGACGATGACTTCTTCATTCCACTTCTGCGGAAGGGCCTTGGAAGTCTTCTCCCATGCATCGGCGTCCTTGATCGGCGTGACCTTTTTGTACTGCTCGTTTGGCAGCAGCTTGGCTTTCACTTCTTCTGGCAGCGTGATGTGCTCGGCACGGATCGGTCGGGCGTTGCCTTTTGCCAGGTTGATCTGGCCGGCGTCGCTGAAGATGTATTCGCGGGTCAGCTTGGCGGCATTGGGGTTCTTGGCATATTTGTTGATGATGGTGGTGTAACCGGAAATCACCGAACCGTCGGACGGGATCAGCACCACGTAATCATCCGGATTGGCCATCTTGGCCTTGTAGCTCAGGCCGTTGAAGTCCCAGACCACGCCGACTTCGATTTCGCCTTTTTCCATGGCACCAATGACCGGGTTGGACATCGAAAGGCGACCCTGCTTGGCGATGTCGGCGAACAGCAACAGCGCAGGTTGCAGGTTCTTCTCGTCGCCACCATTGGCCAGTGCCGCGGCCAGAACGCCGTTCGCAGCCTGGGCAGCAGTGCTTACGTCACCAATGGAAACCTTGTACTTGCCGGTCTTGAGGTCAGCCCACTTGGTCGGCACTTCGGAACCGTGCAGCAGCTTTTTGTTGACGATGAAGGCGATGGTGCCGGTGTAGGCCAGCGCCCAGTTGCCGTCCTTGTCCTTGGCCCAGGCTGGAATCTGATCCCAGGTCGAAGGCTTGTACGGTTGCACCACGCCTTGCTTGACCGCGATCGGGCCGAACGCTGCACCGACGTCGCCGATGTCGGCGCTGGCGTTGTCTTTTTCCGCGGCGAACTTGGCGATCTCCTGGGCCGAACTCATGTCGGTGTCGATGTGCTTGAGGCCGTATTTGTCGCTCAGGTCTTTCCAGGTGCCGGCCCAGTTGGCCCAGTCATTGGGCATGCCGACGCTGTTGACGGCGCCTTCCGCTTTCGCAGCGGCTTCCAGGGTTTTCAGATCGGTGTCGGCCGCCATGGCGGCGGTGCACATTGCAATGGTCGAGCCTAACAGTGATGCCAGGAAAAACTGTTTCATTCCGAAGCTCCTTGGGTCGTGTTCAACGCTGCGATTGCGGTGTGTGTTGGTCTAGGTCAGCAATACCTGAGCCAATTTAAGGGGGCTGGATGACACTTTGATGTCGTTCGTCGCCCGGGATGACTTTTTGTTCGGCGGTGTCGCGGGTGGCCTGCTAAGCGTAGACCATGGTCAAAGCCCAGGCTGGCAAGGGACTTGGCCGATGAATTGCAGGTTCTTGAAAGCCGGGAGTGGCGACCGTTGGGCGCCTTTGTCACACCTCGGTCATCTGCACTGCCTACGCTTGCAGACTATTGAATGAGCCGGTTTGCGCTGCTGTTCTGCCCTGAATTGGTGCTGGTCTAGTCCAGAAAGGAAACGTTGATGCGTGAAGAGGCAACAAAAGCGGTAACAGCCATTGGCCAGGTACTCCAGGAACAGATCGACCACGGTCTGTTGGCTCCTGGCAGCAAATTGCCGGCCGAACGCAAGCTCAGTGAACTGTTCGGCACCACGCGGATCACTTTGCGTGAGGCGTTGTTGCAGCTGGAGTCACAAGGGCAGATCTACCGCGAGGAGCGGCGCGGCTGGTTCGTCTCGCCGCCGCGCCTGGCGTACAACCTCATGCAGCGCAGCCACTTTCACGCGATGGTCAGCGCCCAGGGGCGGATTCCGTCCACCGAGGTGATTTCAGCGCGATTGCAACCGGCATCGGCGGCGGTCTGTGCCTGGCTGCAATTGCCGGCGCTGTCGAGCGT
>NZ_JBGCUL010000895.1:0-1808 GCF_054177685.1 Pseudomonas sp. P5_A2_2 | reverse complement strand
GCAATGATCAGTGAGTTCACCGCGCCCTCGGCCTGRCCTTCGGCGAGTAACTCTACGGCGCTGAAGGTGTCCGGGGCTTCGATCAACCTGATCCGGGGAAATTCTCTGCGCAGGTAATCCATGAGTGGATTGCCGCGGGCAATGGCCAGGCGCTTGCCCTGCAACTGCACGAGGTTGGTCGGGCTGTCGGCGGCTTTGCGGGTCAGCAGGACGTAGGAATTTTCCAGAAAGGGTCGGGTAAAGTTCAGTTGGGTTTGACGTTGCGCGCTGGGAAGCAACGGGGCGATCACATCGGCCTTGTTGTCCTTGATCTGTTTGATCATTTCGTCATCGCTCCGACTGCGCCGGATGTCAAAGCGCAAGCCGGTGCGCAGCCTGATCAGCTCAAGCAAATCCGCGGTGACCCCGCGAAAGTTGCCGTTGCTATCGAAAAACGTCAGTGGCGCAAAGGCTTCGTTGACGACGACGCGCACTATCGGGTGGCGTGCCAGCCAGCGCTCTTCCCGTTCAGTGAGTTGCAACTTTTGATCGGTCAGCAGAATGTCGCTACCGGCGCTCCAGCGTTTGGCGATGTTTTCTCGTTCACTGGAGGGGATGGCCGTGATCGTCGCGTTGATGATGCCGAGCAGCTCGGGGGTGTTCCTGTTAACGGCGAAGCTGAAACCATAGGCTTCATGTTTGCCGAAGTTGGCCATCCGGATGTTGTTCAAGTATCCCTTGTTGATCATGTAGTGAGTTGAAATGGTGTCACCGAGAAACACGTCCGCCTGATCGAAAGCAACGGCGTTGATCGCATTCTGGTAGGAGGGATAGGACGTGATGATCGCTTTCGGGTACAACGCCCTGACTTCCGTCAGCGGCAAGTAGTGATACACCATGCTCAGGCGCAATCCGGCCAGGCCATCGGTGAGGGATCGGGTTTCCCCTTCGCGGGTCACCAATACGGGTTGGTCGACGGCATAGGGTATCGACAGTGCAATGTCGGCATTGCCAGCTTCGAATCCATTGGCGGTGCCTAGCAGATCGACTTCGCCGCTTTCCAGTGCAGCGATCGCGGCCCCTCGGGAATCGAAACGCCGAACCGTGACGGGCAAACCGGTTATTTTTCCCAGAAGACCAGCGTAATCGGCGGTAAACCCTTCATAGTCCTGCCCACTGGTGGTCAGGTCGAAAGGGGGGTAGTCCGGGGCCGACGTCCCGAGCGTCAGTTCATGTTTTTGCTTTATCCATTGCCGTTGGGATTCATCCAGCCGAACCTCCATTGCTCCGGCCTTCGAACGGCTGAGCAGCGTGTAGTGTTCACTGTTCGGTGCCCCGAACAACGAGGTGCTCAGGCATAGACCTGCAGTCACCTGTATCAGATAAATCTTCAAACGGCTGGGCATCGTGGGTCTCACACTAGCGCGTTTCGTTTAGCCATCTCGATTAGTTCAACCAGGGATTTGGCTTTGAGCTTCTGCATGAGGCGCTTTTTGTAGGTGCTCACGGTCTTGTTGCTCAGAAACATCCCCTTGGCGATTTCCTTGTTTGTGCGACCTTGGGCAAAAAGTTGCAAGACCATCAGCTCCCGGTCGTTTACGGATTTGAACAGTTCCAATTCGATGCAGCGTGTTTCATCTCCGTGGACAGGGTTCAAGGCCTCACTCGGGAAATAGTTGTAACCTGAAAATACCGCTTTTATAGAGCTGACCAGTTCACTGATGTCCTCTTGTTTGCAGACATAGCCCGAGGCACCGGATTGCATGCAACGAATGCCGAAAAGTGTCGGGCATTGTGCGGTCAGTACCAGTGTTTTAGGAGGATTACTC
>NZ_JBGCUL010000894.1:0-1808 GCF_054177685.1 Pseudomonas sp. P5_A2_2 | reverse complement strand
TGGTCGTCAGGTGCAATGGCGTTTTGCGGGGCAGGGCAAGCCATTGAGCGTCAATGTCAGCGGGCGGATGCGGGTCAACAACGGTGAACTGCTCAAGGACGCAGCGATCGCCGGGCTGGGGATCACCTATTTGCCGACGTTCATTGTCGGTTCGGCGCTGAAGGATGGAAGGCTGGTGGAAGTGCTGGAGGATTTCAGGCCGGAGCCGCTGACGTTGTCTGCGGTCTATCCGCAACATCGGCAGAGTTCGCGGCCGGTGCAGGCGCTGGTTGAATTTTTGCGCGAACGGCTGGATCGGGTTGAGGGTGGGTTGTAGAAACGCGGAGTACCCGACTCAAACGAACCTGTGGGAGCAAGCTCGCTCCCACAGGGTTTGTGTTGTATGGGGTCAGCGGGGATCAGGTCCTCTTGTCATCGCCGGGCTCGGCATGGGCGCCACGATCATCGCCGGGCTGGGCATGAACGCCACGGTCATCACCGGGTTCGCCATTGGCATGGACACCACGGTCATCGCCGGGTTCGCCATTGGCATGGACGCCACGGTCATCGCCGGGCTCGCCATTGGCATGGACGCCACGGTCATCCCCAGGCTCATCATGGGTGCCGCTGCGTCCTGAGGACGAGGCCGTTCCGGAGTGGCTCGAACCGCTGTTGGCACTGCCATGACCGCTGTTGCTGCCATGGTCGCCGCTATGGCCGCTGCCACCACTACCGCCGCCACTTCCGCCACTTCCACCGCCGCCGCCACTACCGCCACCGCCGCCACTACCGCCGCCACCGCCACTACCGCCGCCACCACCACTACCGCCACTTCCGCCACCGCCACCGCCACTACCCCCTTCCTTGGCCTGAGCACTGGATACCCCGGACAGGCTGTCCGGAATCAATACGGTAGACGCCGACAGAACCGCGCCAATAGCTACTGCCAGTAAAAGCTTATTGATGAGCATGTCGTTCTCCGTCTTCTAATTCAGATTGGAACGTGGATGAACATTGCAATGTGCTGCTTTTTTCCCATGGGAACTTGTTAAACACCTCGACGGACTGGTTTATTCAATGGGAGGTTGAAAAGATGCAACGGGCAGCGCGGCCCTGCTCCATAAGGTCAGTGAATGCTCGAGGCCAGTTCAAAAATCGGGATGTACATCAGGATCACGATCACCCCGATCAACAGGCCGATGAAGGTCATGAGCAGAGGTTCGAACAGCCGCACGAACCATTCGATCCAGCGGCCGATTTCTTCGTCGTAGAAGTCGGCGCTGCGCTCCATCATTTGTCCGAGGTTGCCGGACTGTTCGCCGGCGCGCAGMAGGCGCAGGGATACCGGAGTCACCAGGTGATTGAGTTCCAGCGCGGTAGAAAGCGATTGCCCTTCGCGCACCCGGTCGCAGGCCTGGTCCAGGCGCGCGCGGGAGGCGATGCTGAGCAAGCCACGGACCATGCCCATGGCGGTGACCAGGGGAATGCCGCCTTGCAGCAGTATGCCTAGCGAACGGTAGAAGCGCGCCAGTTCATACATGAAGATGCGCTGGTGCACCGCGGGGAGTTTTTCGATCAGGCGGTCCAGCCCCCGACGAAAGGCCGGTTGGCGCTGGAGCTGGGCGAGAGCGACGATGATGGCCAGCAAGCCACCAAAGAATTCGCCCTGGTGGGTGTGCAGGAACATGCCGCTGCTCATCAGGATTTGCGACATCCACGGCAGGTTCGACCCCAGCCCTTCGAATACCAKGCTGAAGCGCGGTACGACGTAGCCCATCAAAAACAACACCACGCCACCGCCCACCACCAGCAACAGCATGGGGTAGATC
>NZ_JBGCUL010000893.1:0-1812 GCF_054177685.1 Pseudomonas sp. P5_A2_2 | reverse complement strand
GGGTTGTCCACAGGATTTGTGAACACATCTGTCCCCTGTGGGAGCGAGCTTGCTCGCGATGCGATCTACCAGTTATAGCCAATCATCAGTTTCTAACCCCAGCTTTTAAACCTTTTGCCTTTTATGTGTTCTAGTTATCACTCGGCGGTTTGCGAAGTGGAAAATGCGCCACTAAACTGCCATCACTGATTCCGAGTATGCACGCATGCGTATAGACGGCGCCTCTTCTCAGTCCTACCCCATCAAGCGCAAACCTCGCCAAGGCCGCGTGGTGGAAGACGACGTCATTGATATCGACGGCGAGCTGGAATTCCCGACTGAAGAGCAACTGGCTGCCCGCGCCGCCAGAGCCTCTGCGCAAAAACTGAGCAATCTTCCCGCCCGTCAGCAAGACATGATTTACCACCGTGCCATGAGCAAAAGCGTGGCGACAGCCCTGGCCAGCTACCTGAGCACCGCCGGTTTTGTCGATTGGGAAGCGGATGTGCTGGGTCTCGACCTGTACATCTGATGTTGCTGCCGTATTACCTCGGTTGTCCGTCCTGGAGCGAGAACGCCTGGCGCGACTACCTGTATCCGCCGGACGCCAAACCCGCCGATTTTCTTGATCTCTATTCCCAGGTTTTCAATGCCGTGGAAGGCAACACGACCTTCTATGCGAGCCCGGCTGCCAGCACCGTGCAGCGTTGGGCCGATACCATGCCCGAACATTTTCGTTTCACCGCCAAGTTTCCCGGCGAGATCAGCCACGGTGGAGACCTGCGCGAGCAGCTGACCGCCGCCGAAACCTTCGTGCAATTGCTCAGCCCTCTCGGCGAGCGGGTCTCGCCACTGTGGTTACAGCTGTCGAAAAGCTTCACGCCCCAACGTTTGCCCGAACTGGCCGGATTTATTGATGCCATGCAGCGGCCGCTGGCCGTGGAAGTGCGGCATGACGAGTTTTTCGCCAAGGGTGACAGCGAGCGAATGCTCAACCGTCTGCTGCTGGATCGTGGAGTCGAACGCATCTGTCTCGATCCCCGTGCGCTGTTCAGTTGCACCTCGACCGAACCTTCGGTGCTCCACGCTCAATCGAAGAAACCCCGTGTGCCACCGCGTCCGGCGGCATTCACGCAATGCCCGCAGGTGCGTTTTATCGGCCATCCGACGCTTGAGGCCAACGACACGTTCCTGGAACCGTGGGTCGAAAAAATCGCGGTGTGGATCGAAGAAGGCCGCACGCCGTATATTTTCCTGCACACCGCCGACAACCTGCTGGCCGCGAAGCTGGCGCAGCGTTTTCATGCCCGGCTGATGCTGCGTTTGCCTGGCTTGCCGGCGCTGCCTGAGCTATACAGAGAACCCGCCATCGAGCAACTTGGCCTGCTCTGAGGCGGATTCTTTCCCCTCTTCAGGAGCCTGCCCAATGGATGCGCAAACCCTTCGAGCCCAAGCGTTCAAAGCCCTTCACGAACGCCCCGGGGCTTTTGTGATTCCCAATCCGTGGGACGCCGGCTCGGCGAAAATGCTTGCCAGCCTCGGCTTCGAGGCGCTGGCGACCACCAGTGCCGGTTATGCCTTTTCCCAGGGCCGTGCCGATGGCGGATTGACCCTCGACGATACCCTGCTGAACGTTCAGGCGATTGTCGCCGCCACCGATTTGCCGGTTGCCGTGGATCTGGAAAACGGCTTTGCCGACAACCCGGCCGACTGCGCGAAAAGCATCTTGCGCGCAGCAGGGGCCGGTGCCGTCGGTGGTTCGATCGAAGATGCCACCGGCCGCGAAGAAGGCCCGATCTACTGTTTCGAGCACGCCGTGGCGCGAATCGAGGC
>NZ_JBGCUL010000892.1:0-1816 GCF_054177685.1 Pseudomonas sp. P5_A2_2 | reverse complement strand
GGCGAAGGTGGCCTGGCGACCTGTACAAGTCCTGGGCTTGAGCGATGACACAGTGCGAGTCGCGGGTGACCTCAAGGTCGGCGAGCAGATCGTAGCGTTAGGCGCACATCTGTTGCGCGAAGGTGAAGAGGTGAGATTGCCTCAACAGGATGACGTCAAAGTTGCCGGGGGTCGTCCATGAGCGAGGGGCGCTTCAATCTTTCCGCGATCRCCGTTCGTGAGCGCTCTATCACGGTGTTTCTGATCTTCCTGATTGCCGTTGCGGGCATCTTGTCGTTCTTTCAGCTGGGGCGTGCGGAAGATCCTCCGTTTACGGTCAAGCAGTTGACGGTCATTACCGCGTGGCCGGGCGCCACGGCGCAGGAGATGCAGGATCAGGTAGCAGAGCCACTTGAAAAACGCCTGCAAGAACTGAAATGGTACGACCGCACGGAAACCTATACCCGTCCTGGCCTTGCTTTCACGATGGTGTCGCTGCTCGATAGTACGCCGCCCTCGCAAGTGCAGGAGGAGTTCTATCAGGCGCGTAAAAAGCTCGACGACGAGGCCAGGAAGCTGCCGGCAGGTGTCATCGGGCCAATGGTCAACGACGAGTTTTCGGACGTGACATTTGCGCTTTTCGCCCTGAAAGCCAAAGGCGAGCCGCAGCGACTGTTGGTGCGTGATGCAGAGTCGTTGCGCCAACAACTGTTGCATGTGCCGGGCGTGAAGAAGGTCAACATTATTGGGGAGCAGCCCGAACGTATCTTTGTTTCCTTTTCCCATGATCGGCTGGCCACCTTGGGCGTATCTCCTCAGGACATCTTTGCCGCGCTGAATAATCAAAACGTGCTCACGCCCGCGGGTTCGATCGAAACCAATGGGCCACAGGTCTTCCTCCGGCTGGATGGCGCCTTCGATAAGGTGCAAAAGATTCGTGACACACCCATTGCGGTTCAGGGGCGCACGCTCAAACTCTCTGACGTGGCGACGATCGAACGTGGTTATGAAGATCCGGCAACCTTTCTCGTGCGCAATAACGGTGAAGAGGCCTTGTTGCTGGGGATCGTGATGCGTGAGGGCTGGAACGGCCTTGACCTCGGCAAGGCGTTGGACGCGGAGACGGTCAAGATAAATGAAGGCATGCCTTTGGGCATGACGCTCTCCAAGGTCACCGATCAATCTGTAAATATCAGTTCGGCCGTCGGCGAGTTCATGGTCAAATTTTTCGTCGCGCTGCTTGTGGTGATGCTTGTCTGCTTTCTCAGCATGGGCTGGCGTGTAGGCGTTGTGGTCGCTGCGGCTGTGCCATTGACGTTGGCCGTGGTGTTTGTGGTGATGGCGGCCACTGGAAAGAACTTTGACCGTATTACCCTCGGCTCGTTGATTCTGGCGCTCGGACTGCTGGTGGACGACGCCATCATCGCTATCGAAATGATGGTGGTGAAAATGGAAGAGGGCTACGACCGCATCAAAGCTGGCGCGTATGCCTGGAGTCATACGGCCGCGCCGATGCTTTCCGGTACGCTGGTGACGGCTATCGGCTTTATGCCCAACGGCTTCGCGCAATCGACAGCCGGCGAGTACACCAGCAACATGTTCTGGATCGTGGGCATTGCCCTGATTGCCTCCTGGGTGGTTGCGGTCGCTTTTACCCCATACCTGGGGGTGAAGATGCTGCCGAACATCAAGAAAGTCGAGGGTGGTCACGCGGCCATCTACAACACCCCCAACTACAACCGCTTCCGCCAGGTTTTGACGCGAGTCATCGCTCGCAAATGGCTGGTGGCCGGTACTGTCGTCGCTTCGTTTGTCGTGGCGATCCTCGGCATGAGCC
>NZ_JBGCUL010000891.1:0-1823 GCF_054177685.1 Pseudomonas sp. P5_A2_2 | reverse complement strand
ATCCATGCCCCCTTGTACGGCCGCTGGGTGCCCTGTCCGGCTGGCAGGAGCGCCGCGCCAAGGAGCTGATGCTGCGTGACATGGGCAGTTGCGTTCGCATCAGCGAGATTGCCGAACACTGCAACCTGTCCCGTAGCCATTTTTCCCGGGCGTTCAAAAAGGTTACCGGCCACTCGCCGCAAGGCTGGCTAGTGATAATGAAAATCGAAAAAGCCAAAAGCCTGCTGATCACCTCGATGCCGATCACCGATGTCGTCTATGAATGCGGTTTTGCAGACCACTCGCATTTCACCCGCACGTTCAGCCGCCTGGAAGGGATGACACCCAAGGCATGGCGCCGGGCCTTTGAGCATGTAGCGAGCCACCCTGGCCAGCCACCAGTGATTGATCGGGACATACCCGAATGGAGAATTCGCGATAGCCTGGTCGACGGCATGGGACAGTCCCGCGCGCAGGAACTGCACGCCTGAACTGATCGAGATCGACAACACGAACTCCTCCCCTTTGGCCGCTGATGCGGCCTTTTTTTATCCGGCGCTGGCCGGTGCCAGTGGCAGGTAGAAGCAAATCCGGGCGCCCTGCTCGCTATCCTCGACCACCAGCGTCCCGCCGTGCGCGCCGATCACCGACCTGCAGATGGCCAGGCCCATTCCCATGCCGCTGCCTTTGGTGGTGTAGAACGCATCGAAGATCTGCTCGCGCTGGTGTGCGTCAATTCCGGGCCCGTTGTCCTGGAAGCAGACCTGGACATGAGCGTCCTTTACCGCTGAGCCGATGATGATGCGTCCATTGGGCAACCCTGCTCCGGCGATGGCCTCCAGCGCATTGGTGATCAGGTTGAACACCACCTGCTGGATCTGTACCGCGTCGACCGACACCGGGCATTGCGCATCGAGCCGGGTTTCCAGGTTCACGTTGCGGTTCGCCAGGTCGGTGGCAGTCAGGCGTACGACCTCACCGATCAAGTGATCGATTTGCATCGGCAACCGTTGCAACGGCATCTGTTTGGCGAGTACGCGAAGCGCCTGGACAATATCGGCGGCGCGGGCGCTGTCCGAGCGAATGTCTTCCAGCCCCTGAATCGCCTCTTCCAGATCGGGCTGATCACGCTTGAGCCAGCGCAGGCTGGCCGAGGCATTGGACACGATGCCCAGTAGCGGTTGGCTGATTTCATGGGCAATCGAAGCAGAAAGCTCGCCCATGACCTTGAGGTGCGAGCTACGCGCCAGTTCCGCCCGGGAACTGCGCAAGTCCGCTTCCATCTGCGCGCGCAGCTGGTTGTCCTCGACCAGCTGTTCATACAACTTGGCGGTTTGCAGTGACACCGCGGCCTGAGAGGCGAGAATTTCCAGCATGGTCAGGCGCTGGGCGCTGAACAGCTTGGGGACCAGGCTGTTTTCCAGATACACCAGGCCAATCAACGTGCCTTGTTTGAGCAATGGCAGGCACAACACCGACCGCACCTGGCGCTGGCGCAGATCGGCGCTGTAGGCCTCGGGACAATCGGCCCGGGCATCGTCGAGCACCAGGGGCGTGCGCGTGCGCATCGTAGCGTTGAGCACCGAGGCCGGCGCCATCTGTTCGAGCGGTTGCCCGGCGTCCAGAGCGATCCGTACATTGCCGGCTTCGACCGAAGCCGTCGCCGCCAGTTGCAGTTCGGCGCCGCTGACGATCATCAGCACGCCATTGTCGGCACCGGCCTGAATCATCAAGTGATTCATCAGGGTTTCGACCAGTCGGTCGAGCAGAACTTCCTGCGACAGTGCACGCGCCGCTTCGATCCCCACTTCGAGATCGAGGCGGACCTGGGTCACAGGCCGGAC
>NZ_JBGCUL010000890.1:0-1825 GCF_054177685.1 Pseudomonas sp. P5_A2_2 | reverse complement strand
GGGCATGGACATGTCGGCGGCGGTGGCCAGCGCAGCGCTCAAACGCATAGAACAACAGCTCGGCGCCCGCTTGTTGGCCCGTTCGACCCGCAGCCTGCGCTTGACCGCCGAAGGCGAGGGCTTTCTCGAATACGCTCGCGCGGCCCTGAGCAATCTAGACGAGGGCCGGCGATTGCTGGCCAGTGGTCAGGACCAGGTCAGCGGGGTTCTGCAACTGTCGGCGCCATCGGACTTTGGCCGCAACCTGCTGCTGCCCTGGCTCGACGAGTTTCAACGCGAGCATCCGAAACTGACTGTGCGCCTGCTGCTGGGGGATCGCATCGCCGACCTGTTTCGCCAACCGGTAGACATTGCCCTGCGCTACGGTGAACCGGAGGATTCCAGCCTGGTGGCGTTGCCCATCGCCCCGCAGAACCGCCGGGTGTTGTGCGCAGCTCCCGGCTATCTGGCTCGTCATGGCGAGCCACGGCATCTTGAGCAACTGGCACAGCACAATTGCCTGTTGTACATGCTCGGCAGCCGGGTCCACGACCACTGGAGTTTTCACGACGGCAAACGCGAAGTCAGCCTGACCGTCAGCGGCGATCGTTTCAGTGACGATGCCGATGTCGTTCGCCTTTGGGCCGTGGCGGGCGCCGGGATCGCGTACAAGTCCTGGCTGGATGTCGCCGCCGATGTACTGGCCGGTCGCTTGAAGGTGCTGATGCCGGAGCTGCTCTGTGAGCGCGCACCGCTGAATCTGTTGTGCGCCCATCGCGCGCAATTGAGTAAGCCGGTGAACCTCTTGCGTGAAATGCTTGCCAGCCGATGTGAACTTTTGAGCAGTCAATTTCCAGGTTTTTCGGATATCGATCATTAGTCGCACGAAAAAAGAGAAATTTCTCTCAGGAACTATCAGCACCTACGCGGGGCGGAGGACAGGATCCCGCGACCAACCCGCATATACTAGCGCCCTCATCATGTAGGTAGCGTCGATCCCCCATTGGCGGGTCCACGTTCGAGTCGGTCCGGCTGCACGGTCATCCTTCTGGCCTTCGCAGTGTCGGCCAGGCAGCGCAAATGAGTGAGCAAGGCGTCGCCGGGTTTATGACAGTCTCCACGGATTGGCTGACGACACATTACTGGTCAAGATGTTTCTGGGCAGTAAACGAAACGATTCAACAGGGAGTGAATACATGGAACATGCACCTTGCATCAGCCAGATCGCCACATTGCTGGCTGACCCAAAGCGCAGCGCAATGATGTGGGCCTTGATCGACGGTTCGGCGCGAGCAACCGAAGAGTTGGCATTACTGGCCGGCCTGTCACCGTCTTCGGCCAGTGCACACCTGGGGCGTTTGTCCGCAGGAGGTCTGTTGAGGGTTGAAAACCGCGGTCGCAAACGCTTCTTCCGCCTGGCCGCGCCCGAGGTCGGGGCGGCAATCGAGGCACTGGCCAGCGCGACATTTGCCAGCGCACCCCAGAATATTCCGGACGTATTCAAGCGCAATTCGTCTCTGGCCAAACCCCGGGCGGTGCGTTCGCCATTGCTGAGTGCCCGACTGTGCGACGATCACTTGGGGGGCACCCTGTCCGCCGATCTGTATCAGCGACTGCTGGAGGCAGGCTGGATCGAACAGATTGATCAGCGGGTCACGGTCACGCTCAAGGGCGCGACTGGGTTGGCGGCACGGGGAGTGTTCATCCAGGCGCTGGCCCATCACAACGGCAGGGTTGCCTGCGCATGCCCTGACTGGAGCGAAAGACGCCCGCACATGGGTGGCTCGCTGGGCGCGGCATTGTTGCAGCTGTTCATGCAGTCGGGGTGGCTGAGCCTGCCCAACGA
>NZ_JBGCUL010000889.1:0-1825 GCF_054177685.1 Pseudomonas sp. P5_A2_2 | reverse complement strand
GGTCTTCAACCGWCCACCGGTCAACGCCTTCAATTGCCAAGGCTGGGCCGATATTGCCAGCGAGATCGAGGGCCTGGGCCACAACAGCGATGTGCGGGTGATCGTGATCCGTGCCGAAGGGCGCGGCTTCTGTGCCGGAGTCGATATCAAGGAACTGGCGGCCGACGGCAACCTGATCGTCGCGGTGAACAAGGGCAACTACGACAGCTTCAAGGCGATCCACCGTAACCCGAAACCGGTGATCGTGGCCGTGCACGGCTTTGTGCTGGGCGGCGGCATCGGTATCTGCGGCGCCGCCGACATCATCGTCGCGTCCGAGTGCGCCACCTTCGGCGTGCCGGAAGTGGATCGCGGGGCCATGGGTGGTGGCGCGCATTTGCAGCGCCTGTTCCCGGTGCAGAAAGTCCGCCACATGTACTTCACCGGCGAGGCCATCGACGCCGCCGAGGCTTACCGCCTGGGCGCGGTGGAGCGGGTGGTCAAGCGCGAAGACTTGCGCGAAGCCGCGTTGCAGATCGCCCGCACCATCGCCGCCAAGAGCCCCGGCATGATCAGCCTCGCCAAGGAAGCGCTGAGCGGCATCGAAGACGGCAATCTGGAAGACAAATACCGCTGGGAGCAGGGCTTCACCCTCGAAGCCTACCGCTCACTGGACTCTCAGGAAGCACGCGACTCGTTCGTCGAGAAACGCGATGCCCGATTCAACGGCTGAAGGCATATCCATGGACCTGACCTATACCCCGGCCCAGCAGGCCTTTCGTGCCGAGGCACGGACCTGGCTGGCGGCCAATGTACCGAGTGAACCGCTGCAATCGTTCGACACAGAACTTGGCTTTGCCCAGCACCGTGCCTGGGAAGCCAAACTCAATGAAGGCCGTTGGGGCATGGTCACATGGCCGACCGAACTCGGCGGCCGTGGCTGCGACCTGATCGAGTGGCTGATTTTCGAAGAGGAATACTACCGTTCCGGGGCGCCGGCGCGGGTCAACCAGAACGGCATCTTTCTGCTCGGCCCGACCCTGATGGAGTACGGCAGCGCAGAGCAGAAGGCGCGATTCCTGCCGCGCATGGCCACCGGTGAAGACATCTGGGCCCAGGCCTGGTCCGAGCCGGGCGCCGGTTCCGACATGGCGGCGATTCGCTCCAAGGCTGAACGGGTTGGCGACCATTACGTGATCAACGGCCAGAAAACCTGGTCGACCCGCGCGGTGTGGGCTGATTGGGCGTTCGGTATTTTCCGTACCGACGCGCAGTCCCAGCGTCATCACGGCCTGACCTTCATCCTGCTGCCGCTGGACACGCCGGGTATCACCGTACGGCCGATCCCGCAGCTCAACGGTTTGCCAGGTTTTGCCGAGATCTTCTTCGACGACGTCAAGGTGCCGGTGGAAAACGCCCTCGGTGGCGAAGGCATGGGCTGGCACGTGGCGATGTCCACCGCCGGTTTCGAGCGCGGCTTGTTGCTGCGTTCACCGGCGCGCTTCCAGGAAACCGCCAAGCGTCTGGTGCAGCTGTATCTGGCCAATCGTGAACACGCCGACCGCGACCCGGCCATCGGCGAAGCGGTGATGCGCGCCTGGCTGGATGCCGAGGCCTACACCCTGAGCACCTACATGACCGCCTCGCAACTGGTACAGGGCGGCAAGATCGGGCCGGAATCGTCGACCAACAAGATCTTCTGGTCGGAACTCGACCAGCGCATGCACGACACCGCCATGAGCATTCTCGGAATGCGTGGCGAGCTGCTGCCCGATGCCCCGGCCGCCGGTGACGTCGGCCATTGGCTGGAAGGCTTCCTGTTTGCCCAGGCCGGGCCGATTTACGC
>NZ_JBGCUL010000888.1:0-1827 GCF_054177685.1 Pseudomonas sp. P5_A2_2 | reverse complement strand
CGCCAATGACTTGCGAATGGCGCGGGACGATATCCAAGGCGGATCCATCAAGTTTGCGTGACGTCTTCACCGGCGGGCGAAGAAGTAGATACGCGCTCACGTCAAACCAGGGTCACGTTACCGAAACATCGGTGGACGTTTCTGACTCATTATCTCCAATTGATGGCATCGAGAAAGTCTGCAGTGTTTTGTAGGTACATATTCGCGAGCGCGCCTTCCGCTTGGAATGGCAGTTGCCCGTTAGAGTGAGGTGTCGGTCATGATATTGACACCTACATGAGGGAGGATGGTTTTAGAGTCATTGATCCGTGCGTGATTTGACTTACCTCGCCAAGGGACAGATTGAAGGCATCACTCATGGGCAGCCAGCACTCCACTGACGCGAATTTCAAAGACCTTAAACGACGGGCGACAGTCATCCTACGCCAGGATGAGCAAATCCTTTTTGTGCGCAAACGCAACGCCAAGTGGAATCTACCGGGTGGACGCGTTGAACAGGGCGAGACGCCTTTGCAAGCGGCCTTACGGGAGATGGCAGAGGAGACAGGATTGGCTATCGATCAAATCTCTTATGTCTGTGAGTACGAGGACGACAAGGTCATTCATTTTTTGTTCGAGGCCCGGCGGACGTTCAATCAGAAGCCTTGTGCCTGCAACGAGATTGATGATTGCCGCTGGTTCAGCGCAAAGGATTTGGACAAGCGTTCTGTTCGGGGGGCAATCAGGTCGTTGCTCAAACACTTCGCGTCTGACTCGGGCCATAACTTGGCAACTCACGCCGCTGGTTAGCGTCCACGTTGAACGAGTATCGAACCTGGGAGTGTCTACCAATGGGCAGCGACTATCGGATTGAATCTCAGCGACTTGAACAGGATTTTGCAGATGCCTACACCGCGTATCGCAAGCACATCGAATCCACGCCGTACCCCTCTAACGAGGATGATTGGGCTGAACATGATCGCTACCGCAATGCAGTAAGCGTAGCGAGCGCGGCATGGGGCAGGTACTGCTTCGACAACCAGCACCTGCGTTGATGCGCTGCATCTGTACGGCACTTAGGTGTTTTCAGAGCCCTTATCCCTCAAAGCGAACGAACTGGATGCTGCCTCAATACGCCCTTGCAGCTGAGCAACATAGGCCTGCGCTTCTTCCAGGTTCTGAAATGACACAGCTTTGTCGTCGAGCCAGACCTTGCATCCGCTTCCTTGCTCATTCACTTCGATTTTGACATTCATTGGCACAGTCCCTTTGCGTTTAGTGCGTCAGAGAGTAATGCATTTTGAAGACGTATCAAAATGAAACAGAGGCTCTAGATCAATGCTTTCAGTCGTTTTCAGTTTTATGTTGGTTTAGTCATCCAACAAGACATCATTCGAACCTTCTGGCATTCGCTACCTTGTCTTGAATTCCGTCAAGGTACTGGGACTTCAGCTCTTTGGTTAACGGCCCAAGGATGGGGTTTGCTTTGAACCGGGCCAACAGATGCTCAATCACCCGATCTACCTTGGCGTAGGCAGCAGTGACGCTTGAAGGCACCAGCGGATCAAACTGAATCCCTTCCATCTCGATATCGAGTCGTTTCAACAGGGGTTCGGCATCCAGGATCTGGTGGCGTATTTCATCCGGCGAGCATTGCATCGTCGACCTCCTTGTATTGCCGTAAGTACAGACACGCCTCTTGTTAACTGCAGTCGGGTGACGCAGTCAGGGCATGGCAGCCGCTGTCTTAAAAATGAAACAAAATTGTCGCGTAGAAATATTACTGAAATGTTTCAATCCTATGATCGAGGGAGATCTTTTTCAGGTTACCTCCCTCATGCGTCGAGC
>NZ_JBGCUL010000887.1:0-1829 GCF_054177685.1 Pseudomonas sp. P5_A2_2 | reverse complement strand
ATGCCGCTCAACGCCAGTCAAGGCTTGCGGCCAGTTTGATAAAGGCCAGCGTCGCGGGTGATGCCTGGCGTCGATCGAGTACCGCCAGGCCGACCTGGCGCAACACTGCCGGCGACAGCGGTTTTTTCACACAGCGGCCGTCAATTTGATCGGGCAATGAACCTTCGGCAACTACCGTCACCCCGTCGCCACGAGCGACGACATCCAGGGTACTCATCAACTGCGAGCAGCGATAACGGATGTTGGGCGTCAGCCGGGCCGCCGTGAACAGGCGTGAAACCAGCTCCGAAGAACCGGCCTCGGTCAGCACAAACGGGAAATCGCACAGGTCCTTCAGGCTCAGGCTGTCGTGAGCCGTCAGCGGGTGGTCGGCGGGCAGCAGCGCGACCATCTGGTCTTCGATCAACGCGACCGTGTCGAAACGCTCCTCGGGCAGCACCACAAAGCCGATGTCGATCCGTCGTTCCTCCAGCCACTGGAGCACCTGGCGGTCGGGGCCTTCGTCGATATGCACCTCTATGCCGGGATGGGCGGCGCGGTACTGCTGCAGAATCAACGGCAGCAATTTGATCGATGAGGTCGGGCCGAAGGAGCCGATGCGCAGCGTGCCGCGTTTCATGCCCCGCGCATCGGCCGCTTCCTGGCGCAGGGTGTTGGCCAGGCCGAGCATCGCTCGGGCGCGCAGCAACAGCTGCTGGCCAATGTCGCTCAACTCGACTTGGGATTGATGGCGGCGCAACAACTCGACACCCAACTCCAGCTCCAGGGACTTCAAGGCATGGGACACCGCCGATTGGGAAATACCCAGGCGATTGGCCGCTGCCGTGAAGCCGTGGAGTTCGGCCACGAGGGAAAAAACCTCCAGTTGAGTGAGGGTCATGAGTGTTTGCTCATTTTACGATGACTGGGTATTAGCCAAATGATACGTCATCTCTCCAATTTCCGGTCCTGGAATCCATGACGATCTGTGAGCAAAGCCTGGCAAAACCCTCGGATCTGCCGGTGTATCTGAAACTGGCGGCGGTCACCATGGTGTGGGGTGGCACCTTCGTTGCCGGACGCTATCTGGCCAACAGCCTCAGCCCGCTATTGGCGGCCAGCCTGCGGTTTCTGCTGGCCAGCGTGGCGTTGCTGCTGTTTGTACGCATGGCGCGGACACCGCTGGTTTGGCCCAACCCCCGGCAATGGCTGCAATTGCTTTTGCTTGGCTTTTTCGGGATCTTTTTTTACAACCTGTGCTTCTTTTACGGCCTGCACTACATCAGCGCCTCACGGGCATCCTTGATCGTGGCGCTGAATCCGGCGGTGATCGGCCTGGCTTCCTGGCTGCTGTTCAAGGAGCGTTTGAACCGGGCCAAAGTCGCCGGTATTGCGATCTGTATAGCGGGCGCGAGCATGGTGATCGTCAGTCGCAACCCGCAGTTAATGGCCGGTGGTGCCGACGCCTGGATTGGCGATCTGCTGATTTTCGGCTGCGTCCTCGGCTGGGGCATCTACTCGCTGTGCTCCAGAGAGCTGAACCACACGCTGGGGCCGGTGCAAACGGTGACGTATTCGATTCTGCTGGGCACGATCATGCTCTGGATAACCTGCATCGTCCGCGGCGAGGTGAGTATCGACGCGGTCGCCAGCCTGGGTGCGCAGCAATGGTTGAGCCTGTTGTACCTGGGTGTGCTGGGCTCGGCGCTGGCCTATATCGGCTATTACGACGGCATCCGCAAAATCGGTGCGACGCGTTCCGGGGTGTTCATTGCCTTGAATCCGCTGACGGCGGTTCTCCTTGGCGCACTGCTGCTGGGTGAGCCGCTGACGCTGGCAATGTGTCTGGG
>NZ_JBGCUL010000030.1:0-24786 GCF_054177685.1 Pseudomonas sp. P5_A2_2 | reverse complement strand
GCCGTCCTTGGTGTGGATCGAACCATCCAGGCCTTTGGTCATGTTCTTGAGGTCCGGGTTGACCAGCTTGATGCGGTCGACTTCAGCCATCACCCGGGGACCTTCGCCCATCGCGCGGATGCTGATGGTGCCGTCCTCGCCGACTTCGATCTGCTGCTCCGGCGGCACGGCAATCGGCCCGCCATTGCCCATGACCGGCATGCCGTTGCCGGCGCGCAGCACGCCCAGGGCGTCAACGTTCAGGCTGCCGGTGCGCACGTAGCTTTCACCGCCATCGGGAGTCTGTACGGCAATCCAGCCGTTGCCTTGCACGGCAACGTCGAGGTCGCGGCCGGTTTCCACCAGTGAGCCAGGGGAGAAATCGGTGGCCGGGCGTTCGGACATGGCAAACGCACGCGCCGGAAAGCTGTCACCGAACACCGGCATCGAACGGGCCTGCTCCAGGTCTTTCTGGAAGCCGTTGGTGGAGATGTTCGCGAGGTTGTTGGCATGAGCCTTTTGCGCCAGTGCATTCTGGCTGGCGCCGGTCATTGCCACATAAAGGTACTTGTCCACACTCTTTCCTCTGCCTGCCGGACGTTTGCCGTCCACTGCTGTACTGCTGAGCCATAAGCAATTTGCAGACCAACTTGTTTTTGGCGGCGCCAGGCCCGGCAAACAAAGGACTTTGGGGATTCAGAGGGGATGAGGGATTTGTATCGGAGACGAAAAACCGGCGGTGTCATGCCGGTGGGTGGCAAGGATTGACCTTGGGCCATGGCCACAACCGCCATCGCGAGCAAGCTTGCTCCCACAGGGTTATTAGGTGATCACAGATTGTGTGTCCGCCGATGAACCATTGTGGGAGCGAGCTTGCTCCGGGCGGCGTTCCGACGATGAGGCCAGCACAAACGCAGCAGGCCTCAGCTATGACTCAGTCTTGCCCACCTCATACTCACGCAACTTGTTGGCAATGGTGGTATGCGAAACACCCAACCGCTTGCCCAGTTGCCGGCTACTCGGATGCTCGGAATACAGCCGCTCCAACACGGCTTTTTCGAAACGCCCGACAATTTCATCCAGTCCGCCTTCGAGCGAAAAATCGCCAAGGGGCTGGCGCACGCCATAGTCCGGCAAACGAATGTGCTCGGCCTTGACCGTGCCGCCGTCGCACAGGGAAACCGCCTGGAACAGCACATTCTCCAGTTGCCGCACATTGCCCGGCCAATGGTAGTGGCTGAGCCGTTCCATGGCCGCCGGGGCCAGTTTCGGCAACGGGCAACCAATCTGCCGGCTGGCCTGATCGAGGAAGTGCTCCACCAGCGGCGTCAAGCCGTCGAGGCACTCGCGCAGCGGCGGAATGTGCAGCGACAACACATTCAAGCGGTGATAGAGGTCCTGGCGGAACTCACCGCGAGCGCACAGCTCGGACAGGTCGACCTGGGTCGCGCAGATCACCCGCACGTCGAGGTAGACCTCTTCATCGCTGCCCACGCGACGGAAGCAACCGTCCTGCAGGAAACGCAGCAGTTTCACCTGCAAGCGCGGGCTCATTTCCCCGACGCCATCGAGAAACAGCGTGCCGCCCGCCGTCAATTCCAGCAGCCCGAGCTTGCCCTCGGCTCGCGCCCCTTCAAAGGCACCAGGGCCATAGCCGAACAATTCCGTCTCGGCCATGGATTCCGGCAGACCGGCGCAATTGAGCGCCATCAATGGCGACTGCCCACGAGGACTGGCCAGATGGCAGGCCCGCGCCAGCAACTCTTTGCCGGTGCCGGTTTCGCCTTCTATCAATAGCGGTGCATCGAGTGGCGCCATGCGCCGGGCTTCGCGCACCACCGCGGCCATGACTTTCGAGCTTTGGAAGATGCTGTCGAAGCCACGCAATTCCTGCTTGCGCACGTTGTAGATGCGCTCGCCCACCCGGTCGGCGCGGTGCAGCGTCAGCACCGCACCGGCCATGGCTTCACTGTCGTCATGCTCCGATTGCAGCGGCGCGATGTCGGCCAGGAACACGTCACCCTTGACCTTGACCCGCAGCCCGTTGATCCGCGACTTGTTGGCGCGCACCAGTTCCGGCAAATCGAAATCTTCGGCGTACCGCGACAGGGGAATCCCCGGCACCTCGTCGACCCGCACCCCGAGCAACTGCGCCGCCGCACGGTTGGCCGCGACGATGGAGCCGCCCATGTCGATCGACAGCACCGGAAACTCCAGCGCACCGAGCAGTGCATTGAGCTCCATGTGCCGACGCTCGCTGGGCATCAGCCCTACACGCTTGACGCCAAAGACCCCGGCAATCGCTTCGAATTTCGGACGCAAGGCCTGGAACTGAATGTTGATCAGGTTCGGGCAATGCAGGTAGATGGCGTTGCCATGCTCACCGCCCACCTCACCGCGGGCCACGTTGATCCCGTACTCCACCAGCAGATTGAGAATGTCGCGCAGGATGCCGATGCGGTTCTGGCAATGGACTTTGATACGCATAAAAAAGACCTGATAAACGATGATTGACCTGTGGGAGCCAGCCTGCTGGCGATGGCGTCGCATCAGGCCCTATTGATGTCGAATGACACACCGCTATCGCCAGCAGGCTGGCTCCCACAGGGTTAGCGCCCGACTTTTCTGATTAGGCGCTCAGATAGTCGTCAAGATTATGTGACAGATGTAGGGCTTTTCCCACCCGCCAATCTCAACATCTGCGCGACAACGGCCGATACGTAACGAAAACTTTACGATAATTGAGGGGTTTCGCCGCACATGACGCCGGGCACCTGCTGCAACAGTGCAATCCTTGGAGTACTTCTAGGTCCATAGCAGTACATAACAAGAACGAAATCCCCTAGCAGGAGAGCAGCATGAAGCAGACGCAATACGTGGCTCGCGAGCCCGATGCGCAAGGTTTTATCGACTACCCCGCCGAAGAACACGCGGTGTGGAACACGCTGATCACTCGTCAACTGAAAGTGATCGAAGGGCGTGCGTGCCAGGAGTACCTGGACGGTATCGAAAAACTCGGTCTGCCCCACGACCGCATTCCTCAACTCGGCGAAATCAACAAGGTCCTCGGTGAAACCACCGGCTGGCAGGTTGCCCGGGTTCCCGCACTGATTCCCTTCCAGACCTTTTTCGAATTGCTGGCCAGCAAGCAGTTTCCGGTGGCGACCTTCATTCGTACCCGCGAAGAACTGGACTACCTGCAAGAGCCGGACATTTTCCACGAGATCTTTGGTCACTGCCCGCTGCTGACCAACCCGTGGTTCGCTGAATTCACCCACACCTACGGCAAACTCGGCCTCAAGGCGACCAAGGAAGAGCGCGTGTACCTGGCGCGGCTGTACTGGATGACCATCGAATTCGGCCTGGTCGACACCCCGCAAGGCCAGCGCATCTACGGCGGCGGCATTCTGTCTTCACCGAAAGAGACCGTCTACAGCCTGTCGAACGAGCCTGAACATCAAGCCTTCGACCCGCTGGAATGCATGCGCACGCCTTACCGCATCGACATCCTGCAACCCCTGTATTTCGTTCTGCCGAACCTCAAGCGCCTTTTCGACCTCGCTCACGAAGACATCATGGGCATGGTCAAGCACGCGATGCAGATGGGTCTGCACACACCGAAATTTCCGCCAAAGGCTGCGTGAACCGCGACTTTTGCTGACAAGTGAGTCTGTCAGTCACCGTCGCTTTGGTTTAGCGTGACGGTACTGTCGACCGATATAAAAACACTCGATTACGGGAAACACATCATGTCCACTTTGAACCAAGCCCATTGCGAAGCCTGCCGCGCCGACGCCCCACAAGTCAGCGATGAAGAACTGCCGATCCTGATCAAGCAGATCCCGGACTGGAACATCGAAGTACGCGACGGCGTCATGCAGCTGGAAAAGGTCTTCCTGTTCAAGAACTTCAAACATGCCCTCGCCTTCACCAACGCCGTTGGTGAAATCTCCGAGGCCGAAGGCCACCACCCGGGCCTGCTGACCGAGTGGGGCAAAGTCACCGTGACCTGGTGGAGCCACTCGATCAAGGGCCTGCACCGCAACGACTTCATCATGGCCGCGCGCACTGACGAAGTGGCGAAGGATGCTGAGGGGCGCAAGTAATGCATTTCGACGCCATCGGTCGAGTGCCTGGCGACCCGATCCTCGGCCTGATGGAGGCCTACGCGCAGGACCCGAACCCGCGCAAGTTCGATTTGGGCGTGGGTGTCTACAAAGACGCCCAGGGCCTGACGCCGATTCTCGAGTCGGTGAAACTTGCCGAGCAGCGCCTGGTGGATCGTCAGTCCACCAAGACCTACATCGGTGGCCACGGCGAGCCCGCATTCGGCAAGGCCATCAATGAGCTGGTGCTGGGCGTCGACTCGAAGCTGATCAGCGCACAACGCGCCGGCGCCACCCAGACTCCGGGCGGCACCGGGGCTTTGCGCCTGAGCGCGGACTTCATCGCCCAATGCCTGCCGGGCCGTGGCGTGTGGTTGAGCAACCCGACCYGGCCGATCCACGAAACGATTTTTGCGACAGCCAAGGTCAAGGTCAGCCACTACCCGTACGTGGGCAGTGACAACCGGCTCGACGTCGACGGCATGCTGGCGGCGCTCAATGAAGCGCCCAAGGGTGACGTGGTGTTGCTGCACGCCTGCTGCCACAACCCGACCGGATTCGACCTGTCCCAGGATGACTGGCAGCGGGTGCTGGAGGTCGTACGCAAGCGCGAACTGCTGCCACTGATCGACTTCGCGTATCAAGGATTCGGCGATGGCCTGGAACAGGATGCCTGGTCGACCCGGCTGTTCGCCGCCGAGTTGCCGGAGCTGCTGATCACCAGTTCCTGTTCGAAAAACTTCGGCCTGTACCGCGACCGTACCGGCGCGCTGATTGTCTGCGCGAAAACCGCCGACAAGCTCACCGACATCCGCAGCCAACTGGCCAACATCGCCCGCAACCTGTGGTCGACGCCGCCGGATCACGGTGCGGCCGTGGTCGCGACCATCCTCGGCGACCCGGAACTGAAAAACCTCTGGGCTGACGAAGTGGAAGCCATGCGCCTGCGTATTGCCCAACTGCGCAGCGGTCTGGTGGAGGCGCTGGAGCCTCACGGTTTGCGCGAGCGCTTTGCGCACATTGGCGTGCAACGCGGGATGTTCTCCTACACCGGCCTGTCGCCGGAACAAGTGAAGAACCTGCGGGATCATCACAGTGTTTACATGGTTAGCTCAGGACGGGCTAACGTCGCAGGCATTGATGCAACGCGCCTGGATTTGCTGGCTGAGGCGATTGCCAAGGTTTGCAAATAACACCACCAAACCCTGTGGGAGCAGGCCAAAACATTCAACATCTCTGTTGACTGTCAGGCCGCCATCGCGAGCAAGCTCGCTCCCACAGTTGTTTCTGCGCAACTGTTATCGATCTGTCTATACAACCCCATCCGTCGAAACAAATGGATATAAAAGTCTGTTTGTCATTTTCAGTGCTGTATCCTGCCCAAGCTTTTTTTAAAGCGCGGATCTACCAGATCTATCAACAGACTTAGCGAGGAGCGCGACCATGCACGAGATTCCTAATCTCCCCTTCCCAAGCCTGCACGAACCTGAGCAGACGACCACGCAGCAAGCCGGAGCCCAACAGCCCGAGCCGAAAGAAGCCACTGGCAGCCGCCAGGCTGACAGAGAAGACTGAAACACCCGCCGTACAGACCGTGTGGAAAGCGCTAACATGCGCTTTCCACACTGCCTGAAAGAGTCTTTACCCATGACCGATGAATTCAGCGAAGCGCAGGCCAGCGTCCTGATCGGCACCGCCGAGAAAATGATCGAGATCTGGAATCGCCTCTCCCCCGAGAAACAAGCCGCCTTGCTCGCCCGCTTCGGCACCCAGGAAAATGCGCTGGCCGCCCTGGTCACCACGCAGCTGGTCGCTCCCGTCAAACCTGAATGACAGCGCCCGGCAAATAGTTTTACTTTTTCACAACCTGCGACCGTCCACACCGCTATCATAAGCAGCCTATCTATCCTGCTTTACCGTGGACCTTTACCCATGCCTGAAAACCAGCGCCCCCTGGCGGTCACGCTGCAAGTCGTTTCCATCGTCCTTTTCACCTTCATCGGCTACCTGAACATCGGCATCCCCCTGGCCGTATTGCCCGGTTACGTCCACAGCGACCTGGGGTTCGGCGCGGTGATCGCGGGCCTGGTGATCAGCGTGCAATACCTGGCCACCCTGCTCAGCCGCCCCTATGCAGGGAAGATCATCGACAACAAGGGCAGCAAACTGGCCGTGATGTATGGCCTGGCCGGTTGCGGCTTGAGTGGTGTGTTCATGTTGATCTCGGCCTGGACCCAGAGCCTGCCGGCCTTGAGCCTGTTCAGCCTGCTGATCGGCCGTCTGGTTCTCGGCAGCGCGGAAAGCCTGGTGGGCTCGGGCTCGATTGGCTGGGGCATCGGCCGGGTCGGCGCGGCGAATACGGCCAAAGTCATTTCGTGGAACGGAATCGCCAGCTATGGCGCACTGGCCGTCGGCGCGCCCTTGGGTGTTTTGCTCGTCCATCGACTGGGCTTGTGGAGCATGGGCGTAAGCATTGTGTTGCTGGCCGTGCTCGGCCTGCTGCTGGCCTGGCCGAAAACCGCCACGCCGATCGTTGCCGGTGAGCGCCTGCCGTTCATCCACGTGCTCGGGCGGGTCTTCCCCCACGGCTGCGGACTGGCCCTGGGCTCCATTGGTTTTGGCACCATCGCCACCTTCATCACCCTGTATTACGCCACGCAACACTGGGATAACGCCGTGCTGTGCCTGAGCCTGTTCGGCGCCAGCTTCATCAGCGCGCGCTTGCTGTTCGGCAACCTGATCAACCGCCTCGGCGGCTTTCGCGTCGCCATTGCCTGCCTGTCAGTGGAAACACTCGGGTTGCTGTTGCTGTGGCTGGCACCAGATGCACATTGGGCTCTGGCGGGAGCGGCGCTGAGCGGTTTTGGCTTTTCGCTGGTGTTTCCGGCGCTGGGGGTGGAAGCGGTCAACCTGGTCCCGGCCTCCAGCCGTGGCGCAGCCGTCGGCGCCTATTCGCTGTTCATCGACTTGTCGCTGGGGATCACCGGGCCGCTCGCCGGCGCCATTGCGGCCGGATTCGGGTTCGCTTCGATCTTCCTGTTCGCTGCCTTCGCCGCCTTGAGCGGATTGATACTGAGCCTTTACTTGTATTGGCAGGCGCCAAAGCAACGAGAAACGCGGGATGTCCGTTAGAAATCGACCTTGCCGCGCCCGGCCTTGATGTTGCCTCGCTTGCTCTTGGACTCGAGGCGACGGGTCTTCGAGCCGAGTGTCGGCTTGGTCGGACGGCGCTTTTTCTCGACCTTGGTGGCACTGAGGATCAACTCGGTCAGCCGCAACAGTGCATCGGCGCGGTTCTGCTCCTGCGTGCGGTACTGCTGGGCCTTGATGATCAACACACCGTCGCTGGTGATGCGGCTGTCGCGTAGCGCCAGTAGCCGCTCCTTGTAGAACTCGGGCAGGGACGACGCCGGAATGTCGAAGCGCAGGTGCACGGCACTGGAGACCTTGTTGACGTTCTGCCCACCGGCGCCCTGAGCGCGAATGGCCGTCAACTCGATCTCGGCATCCGGCAGATGCACGTTGTTGGAAATGACCAGCATGAAAAAAAATCCGTAAACAGAGTGGGCAGGATACGCCATTTCGCTGCCGCGTATTGACCCTGCCCGGAACAACTGAATGAGATTCAGCTGTTTTAATGCCTTACATTCGGGAACATATCCAGCCAGCGTCCCAGGTCACTAAAAGCCTATCCTGAGTTTTGAATGGAATTCACCCCACCGAACTCTGGAGTTCATTAGCCAACAATGAATATCTATATAGTGTCTGCACACCCGGAACCCACGTCATTCACCAACAGTCTGGTAACAACCGCGAGCGATACGTTCGAAGCCCAGGGACATCGTGTCAGGGTCAACGACCTGTATGCGCAGAACTTCGATGCCTGCGAGCACGCCCGACACTTTCAGCAACGCAAGGACAGCCAGCGCTTCGACGTACAGGCCGAGCAGCGCTTCGGTTACGAGAACGGAACCTTGCCCGCACAGGTGGCGCAGGAACTGGCGGCCATTGACTGGGCCGATCTGCTGGTTATCCAGTTTCCCCTGTGGTGGTTCGGCGCCCCCGCAATGCTCAAGGGCTGGATGGATCGAGTATTGGTTTACGGCGGCCTTTACTCGAGTGAACAGCGCTTCGAGCAAGGGGTATGCCGAGGCAAAAAAGTACTTCTGTGCGTCACCACCGGCTCATCGGCAGACGAGTGCGCGCCCAATGGTCGAGAGGGCAACACCCATATGCTGTTATGGCCGATTCAGTACGCCTTCCGTTACGTTGGCTTCGAGGTGCTCCAGGCTCACCTGATTCACGGCATCTGGGCGGGTTGCACGGCAGCCGGGCGTGATCTTGAGGAGGAACTGCAACGCTACCGTTCGCACTGTTGCAACATCGATCAAGCAGCGGTACTTCCCTTCAACTCGCCCGATGACTGGGACGAACATGGCCAGTTGAAACAGGGCGCGCCGAGTTACACGCCTTTTATTCAACACAGTCATAATTAAAATTCGCTGAACATTACGTCCAGGCAACTATTCTTACCCGCGAGCCTTACAACTTCATACAACAAAAACCCGGCACAAGGCCGGGTTTTTGTTATTGCTCGATGCCTTTAGTTAACAGCAGGCGTGGCATTCGACACGTGCTGTGCACTGCGCTTGTTCTTGATCCAGTAGCAGACCCACATGAACACCAGCCACACTGGAATCGCATACACCGATGTCTGAATCCCCGGAATCAACAGCATCACGCCAAGGACGAACACCACGAACGCCAGGCAGATGTAGTTGCCGTACGGATACCACAGGGCCTTGAACAGCGGCGTCTGTTTGGTCTTGTTCATGTGCTGGCGGAACTTGAAGTGCGAGTAGCTGATCATCGCCCAGTTGATCACCAGGGTGGCCACCACCAGCGACATCAGCAGTTCCAGCGCGTTTTGCGGGATCAGGTAGTTCAGCAGTACCGCGATCAGGGTCACGGCGGCCGAGGCCAGAATCGAGCGCACCGGCACGCCGCGCTTGTCGATCTTCGCCAGACCTTTCGGCGCATCGCCCTGCTCGGCCATGCCCAGCAGCATGCGGCTGTTGCAGTAGGTGCCGCTGTTGTACACCGACAACGCCGCAGTCAGGACCACGAAGTTGAGGATGTGCGCGGCGGTGTTGCTGCCCAGCATCGAGAACACTTGCACGAACGGGCTGCCGCTGTAGGAATCACCGGAGGCGTTGAGGGTGGTCAGCAAGCTGTCCCACGGGGTCAACGACAGCAGGATGACCAGGGCACCGATGTAGAAAATCAGGATCCGGTAGATCACCTGGTTGATGGCTTTCGGGATCACGGTTTTCGGCTTGTCGGCTTCCGCTGCGGTGAAACCGAGCATTTCCAGGCCGCCAAAGGAAAACATGATGAAAGCCATGGCCATCACCAGGCCGCTGACGCCGTTCGGGAAGAAGCCACCGTGGGACCACAGGTTACTGACCGCCGCTTGCGGGCCGCCATTGCCGCTGACCAGCAGGTAGCTGCCCAGGGCAATCATGCCGACGATCGCCACGACCTTGATGATCGCAAACCAGAACTCGGCCTCGCCGAACACTTTGACGTTGGCCAGGTTGATCGCGTTGATCAGCACGAAGAAGGCCGCTGCGGAGACCCAGGTCGGGATGTCCGGCGCCCAGTAGTGGATGTATTTGCCGACCGCAGTCAGCTCGGACATGCCCACCAGAATGTACAGAATCCAGCAGTTCCAGCCCGACAGGAAGCCGGCAAAGCCGCCCCAGTACTTGTGCGCAAAATGGCTGAAGGAGCCGGCCACCGGATCTTCGACGATCATTTCGCCCAGTTGGCGCATGATCATGAAGGCGATGAAGCCGCAGATGGCGTAGCCGAGGATCATCGACGGGCCGGCGGATTTCAGTACCCCTGCCGAGCCGAGGAACAAACCGGTACCGATCGCGCCACCGAGGGCGATCAATTGAATGTGGCGATTTTTCAGGCCGCGTTTCAGCTCGCCTGATTGCGGGTGTTGTCCACTCATGAAAAGGGTCTCACGCAAGGTTTGATGATGTTCAGTAGACGTTGCTGCTCAAGAAAAGCGTTAAGCGGCACCGATCAAACCCCAGCGCAGGCACCAGGAGTTCAGCGTATTTACAACGGTCATGCGTCACCTGTTTGTTTTTATCTGCGACGAAATCGAACCCGACACGCTCGTGACGCGACGGAGTGAACAAGGCGGATAGCCTTGAGGTTTGCGCAGGTGCGCAGGAGGTCACAGGTAAAACGCGGCGCATTGTACACCTGTAACCCCCTGCTGACAGACCCGCTGGACAAGCGTGCCTATGGCCGGGATTGCCTGTGTCCGCCCCGAGGTGCTCGGGCGGCTGCAAAAAAAGGGTCAGATCCTTGCGGATCATCGACGGGAAAGGCAGGAAAACCGCCCCTCGCAGAGAGATGGAGATGGAATACGGCGTTCATTGCGCCTCCTTTTTGTTATGCACCTGCACGACAGGCATGGCGCGCATAACACCCTGCATGGAGCGGGGAAACAAGCGGGCTAGGGGGTCGGATGTAGGAAGGAAGGCGCTGACGCGTAAGAGTTTTCTTACGGAATCCAGGAGGTGGCGAATCCACGGGGTTAATCGGTGGATTTTGTCAGGTTTTCTTTACACGACGTAAATTAGCGTTTCCACATTGAAGCTCTCGGTGCGGCGACTGACGCCATCACGAGCAAGCTCGCTCCCACATTTTGATCGCGATTCTCCAAGCAAACTCATTTCCCTGTGGGAGCGAGCTTGCTCGCGATGGCGTACTCAAACACAACACAGACACAAAGCCTGGCAAAAAAAAACGCCAACCCGAAGATTGACGTTTTTTACCTGGAGTTTTCAGCTTACAGCTGCCTCACTCCGGCTTGCGACGACCAAAGCCCGGACGCTGGCCGGAACCGGCTGGTGCGCCACGGCGCTTGCCCGATGGCGTGTCACCGTCGACCAGTTTGATCCCCGGACGCTTCGGTGCAGGCTTGGCCGGGCGCTTGGTGTCGACCGGACGGTCCGCCACCGGCGTACCACGACCTTCGCCACGCTCGCTACGGCCGTTGGCCGGACGTGGCGTGCGTGGACCGCGTTCCCCGTCCTGACGGGCGGCTGGCTTGCGACCTGGACGCTCGCCTTCGATCTGCGGCTCGCGGTTTTCACGCGGGGCAGCAGGCCCGCCATTCGCTGGACGCAGGGTGCGCACGCGCTCGGTCCTGGCCATCGGCCGCGACGATTTACGCTGCATCCGGTCGAGCTTGTCCTTGCTCTTGGCGTTGAGTTGCGGCATGGCTACCGGCGTCAGGCCAACTTCGGCGCTGAGAATGTCGACTTCGTACTGGCTCATTTCACGCCAGCGGCCCATCGGCAGGTCAGAGTTGAGGAACACCGGGCCGAAACGCACGCGCTTCAGACGGCTGACCACCAGGCCCTGGGATTCCCACAGGCGACGCACTTCACGGTTACGACCTTCCATCACCACGCAGTGGTACCAGTGGTTGAAACCTTCGCCACCTGGCGCCTGCTTGATGTCGGTGAACCTGGCCGGGCCATCTTCAAGGACAACGCCAGCCTTCAGGCGCTCGATCATCTCGTCGTCGACTTCACCGCGTACACGCACGGCGTACTCGCGGTCCATCTCGTAGGACGGGTGCATCAAACGGTTGGCCAGTTCACCGTCGGTGGTGAACATCAGCAAACCGGTGGTATTGATGTCGAGACGGCCGATGTTGATCCAGCGCCCTTCTTTCGGACGCGGCAGCTTGTCGAACACCGTCGGACGACCTTCAGGGTCGACACGGGTGCAGATTTCGCCGTCGGGCTTGTTGTACATGATCACGCGGCGGACCGACTCGGCGGCCTCTTCACGCTTGATCACCTTGCCATCGATGGTGATGGCGTCGTGCATATCGACACGCTGACCAAGGGTGGCGTCTTTGCCGTTGACCTTGATGCGGCCGTGGCTGATCCAGGCTTCCACGTCACGGCGCGAGCCGACGCCGATACGGGCGAGGACTTTCTGCAGTTTTTCGCCTGCTGGGCCGATTGGCTGGTCGTCTTGCTGGTCTTTGATACTCATCTGGGCACCTCCCGGTGTGGTCTGAAAACTGGGTACTTGGGCGAAGGGATCGCCGAAGGGTCGCGAATCATACGCGCATGCGGGCGTTTGCGCATCAGAGACTAGCTGATCAATGCAAGGTTATTTGTTTTTCCGCTGACCGGTGACACGCAGCTTGCTTGCGAACACAAAACCCTGTGGGAGCGAGCTTGCTCGCGATAGCGGTTTTTCAGTCACATTGATGTTGAATGTACTGCCGCCATCGCGAGCAAGCTCGCTCCCACAGTGAATATCCATTGTTCATGAGAATTGCATCAGTCTTCGAACTGGCGGCGCTCGGCTTCGATGGCTTCCGCCAGGGCCTGGGCCTCGGCCTCTTCGTCCGAAAGCTCCGGCTCGGGTTTCGGCTGTTCGAGGGCAGCCACGGCGGCCAGGAGTTTTTCCCGGGCTTCGGCAACGCCAAGGATGTCGTCGTCCTGCTCCGGTTCAATTTCCGGCTCAGGCTCGCCTTCCGACTCAGTCTCGGGCTGCGCCGCTTCGACTTCCGGTTCGATAACCGACTGTTCCGGATCGAATTCAGGCGACGCACCATCACGCAGCAAATCGTCGAAGTCGGTCTTGAGCCCCTCCTCCATGCTGTCCAGTTCCAGCAACAGCGTGTGGAAACTGGTTTCTTCCTTCGGCTCTTCCTGCTCGGCGCTGGCGTCGGCCAACTCCTGAAGCCCGGCGGGTACGGGCGCGTCATCGAAATCGAGCACCGGATCCGGTTCCAGCTCGCGCAGTTCCGCCAGCGGCGGCAGGTCGTCGAGGTTCTTCAGGTTGAAGTGATCGAGGAACGCCTTGGTGGTCGCGAACATCGCCGGTTTGCCGGGCACGTCACGGTAGCCGACGATGCGGATCCACTCGCGCTCCATCAGCGTCTTGACGATGTTGCTGTTGACCGCCACACCCCGCACGTCTTCGATTTCGCCACGGGTAATCGGTTGGCGATAGGCGATCAGGGCCATGGTTTCCAGCATGGCACGGGAGTAACGCTGCGGGCGCTCTTCCCACAGACGCCCGACCCAAGGCGCAAATTTCTCGCGAATTTGCAGGCGATAACCCGAGGCCACTTCCTTGAGTTCAAAGGCGCGGCCATCGCAGGACTTGGCCAGAATCGCCAGGGCCTTCTTGAAGACCGGCGGCTCCGGGCGCTCGCCTTCCTCGAAGAGTTCGAACAGGCTTTCCAGAGATTGCGGCTTTCCCGAAGCCAACAGAAAGGCTTCGAGCAAGGGTGCCAGATCACGGGGTTCACTCAGGTTCATGTTTCGACTCGTTATTCGGCTCGGGCTCGCACGTGGATCGCGGCAAATGGCTCATTCTGCACCAGCTCGACCAGGGATTCCTTGACCAACTCAAGGATCGCCATGAAGGTCACCACCACCCCCAGGCGCCCTTCTTCAGCGGTGAACAGCTCGACAAACGGCACGAAACCGCCGCCCTTGAGGCGTTCAAGCACATCGCTCATACGCTCGCGGGTCGACAGCGCCTCGCGGCTGACCTGATGGCTTTCGAACATATCGCCACGGCGCAACACCTCGGCCATGGACAACAGCAGCTCTGACAAGCGCACGTCCGGCAACAGCTTGCGCGCCCGGGCTTGCGGGGCGTCAAGCTTGGGCACCACCACATCACGGCCAACGCGACTCAGCCCATCGATGCCTTCGGCGGCAGCCTTGAAACGCTCGTATTCCTGCAAGCGGCGGATCAGTTCGGCGCGCGGGTCTTCCTCTTCGTCTTCGACGGTTTCGGCCCGTGGCAGCAGCATCCGCGACTTGATCTCGGCCAGCATCGCGGCCATCACCAGGTATTCGGCGGCCAGTTCCAGGCGCACCGACTGCATCAACTCGACGTAGCCCATGTACTGGCGGGTGATTTCCGCCACCGGGATGTCGAGAATGTTGATGTTCTGTTTGCGGATCAGGTACAGCAGCAGGTCGAGGGGCCCTTCGAAGGCTTCGAGGAAGACCTCGAGGGCATCCGGCGGAATGTACAGGTCCAGCGGCATTTCCATGACCGCCTGGCCATAGACCATGGCGAAGGGCAGTTCCTGCTGGGCTCCGGCCTGACTGTCGACGGGTTCTACTGCGGACATCTAGGCCTCGACCATGAACGGCGCAGGGTCGCCGCAGCCAACGCGGATGACTTCCGGCTCGCCGTCGGCGAGGTTGATCACGGTGGACGCCTTGATCCCGCCGAAGCCGCCGTCGATGATCAGATCAACCTGATGTTCGAGCAGCTGGCGCATTTCATAGGGATCGAACATAGGGTCGGTTTCACCGGGCATGATCAGACTCACGCTCATCAACGGCTCGCCGAGCTGCTCCAGCAGTGCCAGGGCAATCGGATGGCTTGGCACCCGCAGGCCGATGGTGCGCTTCTTCGGGTGCAACAACAGTCGCGGTACTTCGCGGGTGGCGTTGAGAATGAACGTGTACGGCCCCGGCAAGTGGGCCTTGAGCAAGCGGAAAGTGCCGGTGTCGATCTTGGCAAACAGCCCCAGTTGCGACAGATCGCAGCAAATCAGCGCGAAGTTGTGCTTTTCATCCAGCCCGCGCAAACGTCGCACGCGCTCCACAGCCACTTTGTCGCCGATCTGGCAACCAATGGCGTAGGAAGAGTCTGTGGGATAAATCACCACCCCGCCCTTGCGGATGATCTCGACTGCCTGTTTTATCAGGCGCGCTTGCGGGTTTTCCGGATGAATCTGGAAAAATTGACTCACATTCTCTACCTGTTCAGACGGCGGCAATAACTGGGTCATGTTTGAATCGACACCATAGTGGTGGCAGATCCTCCGGGAGTGGCCGGTATTCACCGATCTCCGACCAGCCTCCAGGGCCATGAAAATCACTGCCGGCGCTGACCAGCAGACCGAACTCGCGGGCCAGAATGGCCAGGCTGCCCACTTGCTCGGCAGGCTGGTAACCATTGACCACTTCGATGGCGTGGCCCCCTGCTTGAATATAGTCGGCAATCAGGCGACGACGCTTGCTTCGGGTAAATTCGTAGTGCCAGGGGTGTGCCAGGCTGACCCAGGCTTTGGCTGCGCGCAGGGTTTCGACGGTTTCTTCCAGGGTCGGCCAGTGTTGCTTGACGTCGCCCAGCTTGCCAGCACCCAGCCATTTACGGAACGCCTCGGCGCGATCCTTGACGAAACCTTCACGCACCATCCAGTCGGCGAAATGCGGGCGGGCCGGCGCGTTACCGCTGTCGCCCAGCTCCTGCTGGATCTTGCGGGCGCCTTCCAGCGCCCCCGGCATACCTTTGAGCGCGAGTTTGCGGCTGATTTCCTCGGAGCGCAGCCAGCGGCCATCATGCAATCTGGCGATGGCCTCGACCAACGGCGCGGCGTTCACGTCAAAACCGTAGCCCAGGACATGAATGGTCGCGCCGCCCCAGGTGCAGGACAATTCGACGCCATTGACCAGTTGCATCCCCAGCGCGGTGGCCGCGTGGCGGGCCTCGTCAAGGCCTTCAAGGGTGTCGTGATCGGTCAGGGCCAGGACTCGCACGCCTTTCTCGTACGCCCGCGCCACCAGAACCGCAGGCGCCAGGGCGCCATCGGAGGCCGTGCTATGGCAGTGCAAATCAACATTCACAGGGCTTTGTAACCTCAAATCAGCTGGCGCTATCGCACGCCCATATGTTTGTTATTATGCCGCCACATCCTGCTTCTGGCTGCCACTGTGAAACAATTCATCGATTTCATCCCGCTCCTGCTGTTTTTCATCGTCTTCAAGATCGATCCACGGGTCGTCGACATCGCCGGCCATGAGGTCACTCTAGGCGGTATTTACAGCGCCACCGCGATGCTGATCGTCAGCTCCCTGGTGGTCTACGGCACACTGTTCATCAAACAGCGCAAGCTGGAGAAGAGCCAGTGGCTGACCCTGATCGCCTGCCTGGTCTTCGGTAGCCTGACCCTGGCGTTCCACAGCGAGACTTTCCTGAAGTGGAAAGCCCCGGTGGTCAACTGGCTGTTCGCCCTGGCGTTCATCGGCAGCCACTTCGTCGGTGACAGCCTGCTGATCAAGCGCATCATGGGCCACGCGCTGACCTTGCCGGAGCCGGTCTGGACGCGCCTGAACATCGCCTGGATCGCCTTCTTCCTGTTTTGCGGTGCCGCCAACCTGTTTGTCGCGTTCACCTTCCAGAGCTACTGGGTCGACTTCAAGGTCTTCGGCAGCCTGGGCATGACTTTGCTGTTCCTGGTCGGCCAGGGCATCTACCTGTCCCGCCATCTGCACGATGCCGATACCACTACGCCAAAAACCGAGGACTGACATGCTTTACGCAATCATTGCCACAGACGTCGCCAACTCCCTGGAAGCCCGCCTGGCCGCACGGCCTGCGCACCTCGAGCGCCTGCAAGTGCTCAAGGGCGAAGGTCGCATCGTTCTGGCCGGTCCAAATCCGGCGGTCGACAGCAATGATCCGGGCGCGGCGGGTTTCACCGGCAGCCTGATCGTCGCCGAATTCGATTCCCTGAGCGCCGCCCAGGCCTGGGCCGACGCTGATCCGTACATCGCCGCAGGCGTCTATGCCAACGTTCTGGTCAAGCCGTTCAAGCAAGTCCTTCCGTAACTTTCTTCTCGCAATTGMCCCCACGCGATGAACCTTGTCGGTTCATCGCGCTCTCAATCGCTCATTATTCTCGTTTGCCTGCCGACAACCTGCCCAATACTCGTCTTGGAATCAGGAGTCGCGATGCGCAAGGGTCCGTTGTGTCTGATGTTGGTCACGTTGTCGATCGGGGCGCCCGCCCACGGTGAGGAAAGTGTCGAGGGCGGTAATTCGACGCCGCTTTCCTTGAGCGCCGGCAGCCAGATCACCGAGTTGCAGCAACGCTTGAAAGAAAGCGAACGGCAACGGGATGAACTGAGCAAACAATTGCAAACTGCCGATGGCGAACGCGAAAGCCCGCTGCTGGCCCGGTTGCGCCAGGAGAACCAGCGCTTGAAGCTGCAACTCAAGGAAGCCCAGGCCAGCAGTCCGCTGCCGCGCCTGCTGACCGACCAGCAACAATGGTTTGTCATTGGCGCCGGGGTAGCGCTATTGGCTCTGCTCTGCGGTATCTTCGCCAGTGGAGCAAGTCGAAAACGTCGACAATGGCTAAATTGAGTGAGTCATGAGCGAGCTGTTACTTATTGATGATGATCAGGAGCTGTGTGAGCTCCTGAGCAGTTGGCTGAGCCAGGAAGGGTTTCAGGTACGTGCCTGTCACGACGGCCAGAGCGCGCGCCGTGCACTGACCGAAACCGCCCCGGCGGCCGTGGTTCTGGATGTGATGTTGCCCGATGGTAGCGGCCTGGAACTGCTCAAGCAGTTGCGCAGCGATCACCCGGATCTGCCGGTGCTGATGCTCTCGGCCCGGGGCGAGCCCCTGGACCGCATCCTCGGCCTGGAGCTCGGCGCCGACGATTACCTGGCCAAACCCTGCGATCCACGGGAACTGACCGCCCGCCTGCGCGCTGTGCTGCGTCGTAGCCACCCGGCAGCGGTGTCCAGCCAGATGGAACTGGGCGACCTGTGTTTCAGCCCGGTGCGCGGCGTGGTCAGCATCGATGAGCAAGAGTTCACCCTCACTGTTTCCGAAAGCCGCCTGCTGGAAGCCCTGCTCAAGCAACCCGGCGAACCCCTGGACAAACAGGAACTGGCGCAGATCGCTCTCGGTCGCAAGCTGACCCTGTACGACCGCAGCCTGGACATGCACGTCAGCAACCTGCGCAAGAAGATCGGCCCACACCCCGATGGTCGACCGCGCATCGTCGCCCTGCGCAGCCGCGGCTACTACTACAGCCTCTGATCCCCGTATACGGGTTTGTCAGGTCGGCGGAAAACCGTCTTTACCCAAGCTTTACCCTCCGCTGACCGCCGCTGACCTTGATCTGCGTAATCTGTATTCATCCGGAACGTACCGGGAACGAGACAAGGAGATTCACCATGCGCAAGACTCTTATCGCTCTGATGTTCGCTGCTGCCCTGCCGACCGTTGCCATGGCCATGCCTGAAGGCACCGGCCCGATGGATGGGCCGATGGACGGTTCGCGCCACGGCGGTCAGATGCACGGCATGCACGGCAAAGGCCCCTACAGTGAACTGGACCTGAGCCGCGAACAGCGCGAGCAGATCCGCAAGATCATGGGCGAGCAGATGCACGAGCGTAAGCAACTGGTCGAGAAGTACCTGGAGAAACTCTCGCCAGCCGACCAGAAAGCCATGAAAGACGAGATGGCCGCTAACCACAAGAAAGCTGAAGCGGACGTGCGCGCCTTGCTGAAACCGGATCAACAGAAGAAATTCGACGAGATCCAGAAAAAACAGGCCGAACGCCGCGCCGAGTGGGCCGAGTTCAAAGCCTGGAAAGCGCAACAACAGCAAAAAGCGCAATAATGCGCTGACCCGGGACCCGACGGCCAAGCACCGTTGGGTCTGACACCACACCTATCACTGTGGGAGCGAGCCTGCTCGCGATAGCGTCAGCACGTTCAACATCAACGTGACTGAAAGACCGCCATCGTCGGAACGCCGCCCGGAGCAAGCTCGCTCCCACAGGGGTTGTGTTTGCCTGAGGATTTTCCGTGCGTTCATTGTTCTGGCGTATCCTGGCCAGCTTCTGGCTGGCCATCGCTCTGGTTGCRGGGCTTTCCATCCTGCTCGGGCACATGCTCAACCAGGACGCATGGATTCTCAGCCGCCACCCGGGCCTCAACACGCTGGCCGAACAGTGGACGCAAACCTACGAAAGTCAGGGCGAAGACGCCGCCCAGGACATTCTCCAGCAACGCAAACGCCAGTATCACATCGACGTTCAGGTGCTCAACGAAAGTGGCGACCCTGTAGTGCGCGGCACCTTCCCCAAACGTGCGGCGGCCTTTGAGGCGCGACAGAACAACAATGACCGGCGCCTGCCGTGGCGGCGTCTGACCGATGAGTTCACCAGCGAAAAAACCGGTGACACCTACCTGTTCATCTACCGCATTCCGCACCCGGAACTGGACGCCTGGCACCGCGAGAGCCTGCTCTGGCCGCTCAGTGCGCTGGGGATCGCCCTGGTGGTGCTGACCCTGTTCAGTCTGCTCGTGACCTTTTCCATCACCCGCCCGCTCAGCCGTCTGCGTGGCGCGGTGCATGACCTTGGCCAAACCACCTATCAACAAAACAGCCTGGTCAAACTGGCCAACCGTCGCGATGAGTTCGGCGTCCTGGCCAACGACTTCAACCGTATGGGCGCGCGCCTGCAAAGCCTGATTGGCAGTCAGCGGCAACTGCTGCGGGATGTGTCCCACGAACTGCGTTCGCCCCTCGCTCGCCTGCGTATCGCACTGGCGCTGGCCGAACGGGCCACCGCGCAGGAACGGGAACAGCTCTGGCCGCGCCTGACCCGTGAGTGCGACCGACTGGAGGCGCTGATCAGCGAAATCCTGGTACTGGCGCGGGTCGATTCCGATAACGCCAGTGCCGAAGAGGTGGATCTGAACGCCTTGCTTTATACCCTGCAGAAGGACGCGCAACTCGGTTCACCCGAGCAACTCGTCCACCTTGAAGCCGAGTCGCAACTGAATCTGAAGGGCTGGCCGACCATGATCGAACGGGCCGTCGACAACTTGCTGCGCAACGCCCAGCGCTTCAATCCGGTGGGTGGCCTGCCGATCGAAATGCAGGCGCTACGTCAGGGTGAGCGGATCGTCGTGACCGTGCGCGATCACGGGCCGGGGGTCAGTGCCGAAAACCTCAGCCAGCTCGGTGAGCCGTTCTATCGGGCACCGGGACAGACCGCCGCCGGACATGGCCTGGGCCTGRCCATTGCCCGGCGAGCAGCGGAGCGACATGGCGGCAGCCTGGTGCTGGCCAATCACCCGGAGGGCGGGTTCATTGCCAGTCTGGAATTGCCGTTGGTGCCGGGGGCTGTCGTGCAACCCTGATCCCGGTTTGAACTACAGAGATCTACTGTGGGAGCGAGCTTGCTCGCGATAGCGTTAGCACCTTCAACATCAACGTGACTGAAAAACCGCCATCGCGAGCAAGCTCGCTCCCACAGGTTTTGTGGTGTCAGACTTTGCCAGGCCAGGCGCTGACGAATTCGGCCAGGTCGACCTTCTCGGCCACTCGCGGTTCTTTCTGCGGCGTGCCCAGATACAGGAAGGCAATCACCTGTTCCCCCTCCGTCAAGCCAAGCCCCTTGGCCACATGGGGCGAGTAAGCCAGGTCACCGGTACGCCACACCGCACCGATGCCCTGCGCATAGGCCGCCAGCAAAATCCCGTGGGCCGCACAGCCCGCCGCCAGCAACTGCTCGGACTTCGGATACTTGACGTGATCCTGCAACCGCGCAATCACCACTACCACCAGCGGTGCCCGCAGCGGACCATTGCGTGCCTTGTCGATGGCCGCTTCGCTGATTTCTGCGTCCGAAAGCTTCGCCGCTTCGGCCAGCAACTCGCCCATTTGCTCGCGCGCCGCGCCTTCCACCGTCAAGAAGCGCCACGGCTGCAAGTGACCGTGATCCGGGGCGCGCATGGCGGCGCCGAACAGCACTTCGCGCTGTTCGGCAGTGGGCGCAGGGTCAATCAGTCGTGGAACGGAAACACGGTTGAGCAAAGCGTCGAGAGCCTGCATCGGCCACCTCCTGAAAAATTTGTGCGGCTATTCTAGCGGCAACTGCCGCAGTAGTGCCGGTTTACATGCCCTGCCTCGCGGGTAGAATGGCGCCCTTTCCACTATCAGCCGAGCGGACCTCATGGCGTTGCCGACCTTACGGATCATTGGTTTCATCATCGGCATCTTCCTGATCACGCTGGCGATCTCCATGGTCGTACCCATGGCCACGCTGGTCATTTTCGACCGCACCAGCGATCTGCCGTCGTTCCTCTGGGCCAGCATGATCACCTTTGTCGCCGGTTTGGCGCTGGTGATTCCGGGGCGCCCAGAGCATATTCACCTGCGCCCCCGGGACATGTACCTGCTGACCGTCAGCAGTTGGCTGGTGGTGTGTATCTTCGCCGCGCTGCCGTTCCTGCTGACCCAGCACATCAGTTACACCGATTCATTCTTCGAAAGCATGTCCGGCATCACCGCCACCGGTTCGACCGTGCTCAGCGGCCTGGACAGCATGTCCCCCGGCATTCTGATGTGGCGCTCCCTGCTGCACTGGCTGGGTGGCATCGGTTTCATCGGCATGGCGGTGGCGATTCTGCCGCTGCTGCGCATCGGTGGCATGCGGCTGTTCCAGACCGAATCGTCGGATCGCTCGGAAAAAGTCATGCCCCGCTCGCACATGGTGGCGCGCCTGATCGTGGCGGCGTACGTCGGCATTACCATTGTCGGCAGCCTGGCGTTCTGGTGGGCCGGAATGAGCCCGTTCGATGCGGTCAACCACGCGATGTCGGCGATTTCCACCGGCGGCTTCTCCACCTCCGACCAGTCTTTGGCCAAGTGGCCGGAACCTGCGGTGCATTGGGTCGCGATCGTCATCATGATTCTCGGTGCCCTGCCGTTCACCCTGTATGTCGCCATGTTGCGTGGTAACCGTCGGGCGCTGATCAAGGATGAACAGGTTCAAGGCCTGCTCGGCATGCTGCTGGTGACCTGGCTGGTGCTCGGCACCTGGTATTGGTGGACGACCCAACTGCATTGGCTGGAGGCGTTGCGGCATGTGGCGCTGAACGTGACGTCGGTGGTGACGACGACCGGTTTCGCACTGGGGGACTACAGCCTGTGGGGTAATTTCTCGCTGATGCTGTTCTTCTATCTGGGGTTTGTCGGCGGCTGYTCCGGCTCGACCGCGGGCGGCATCAAGATTTTCCGCTTCCAGGTGGCCTATATCCTGCTCAAGGCCAACCTTAACCAGCTGATCCACCCGCGGGCGGTGATCAAGCAGAAGTACAACGGTCACCGCCTCGACGAAGAAATCGTGCGTTCGATCCTGACCTTTTCGTTTTTCTTCGCAATCACCATCTGTGTGATTGCGCTACTGCTGTCGCTGCTCGGCGTGGACTGGATGACCGCCCTCACCGGCGCGGCCAGTACCGTGTCCGGTGTCGGCCCGGGGCTCGGCGAAACCATCGGCCCGGCGGGTAACTTCGCCACCCTGCCGGATGCCGCCAAGTGGATTCTGTCGTTCGGCATGCTGCTGGGCCGACTGGAGATCATTACGGTGTTTGTGCTGTGTATTCCAGCATTTTGGCGTCATTGACTGCTTCAGATGTTTGCATCAGCCGCATCCGGTACTCGCCGGGTGTGGCGTCGAACCAGCGACGGAAAGCGCGGAAGAAGTTGCTCGGATCGGCGAAACCCAGCAAGTAGGCGATTTCCAGCAAGGTCATGGCCGGTTGTGCCAGGTACTGCTCGGCCAGTTCACGCCGGGTATCGTCCAGCAGCACTTGAAAACTGGTGCCCTCTTCCTGCAAACGCCGTTGCAAGGTGCGCTGGGACAGATGCAGCGTCTGCGCCACCGTATCGCGCTTGGGCTCGCCCTGGGGCAACAGGCGACACAACACCTGCCGCGCCTGGTGGGTCACCCGGTTTTCGGAAAAGCGCGTCAGGTACTCGCCGGCAAAGCGGTCATGCAGCAAGGCCATCGCCTCGTTGGCCGTCGGCAGTGGCGCTTCCATGTCCGCGCGTTCGAAAATCAGCGCATCGTAAGGCGCGTTGAATAGCAGCGGTGCATGGAAGGCTTGTTTATAGGGTTCAAGGTTGACCGGCTCGGCGCCTTGCAACAGCACTTTGCGTGGATGCAACGTACGCCCGGTCAACCAGCCGCACAGCGCCAGGGCACAGGCCAGCGAAGCTTCGGCGCTTTGCCGGGTCGGCGGCAGATGATCGCCATGCACCGTCAGAATCAGCGCATAGCCTTCTTCCAGCAGCTTGAAACTCAGGTCGGCACTTTCGGCGATGATTCGCTGATAGCGCACCAGACGCTGAAAGCCTTCAGCGAGAGTCTGGCTGGACATCAAGGCGTAACCGGCCACATGAAACTGCGCCGGTCGCACCACCTTGCCCATGTTCAGGCCGATGGCCGGATTGCCGGACAGCTCGACCGCGCGCTGCCACAGCCGTGTCATGGAGTCTTGCGGGAAACGTGCATCGGGATCATCCAGTGCCGCATAGTCGAGCCCCAGCTGTTTGAACAGAACCCGACAATCCAGGCCGTCCATCTCCAGCGCTTTGACAATCCCCATCGCCCAGCTTGCAGAAGTCGTTCGTTCGCTCATGGCGTTTTCTTACATGGTGGCCGAATGCTACGGCTATTGACCGAAGGATACTAAAGTGGCGCCTATTGTCACTGGCTGATGCCATTGATCACTCTAGACTCAAATAAGCTACCCGCAGAACAACTTGCAGCAAGAACAGTAACCACAGAGATCGCTGTCGTGGAAAACGTCAAACGATTCAACAGCTTCGCAGAGTTCTATCCTTACTACCTCAGTGAGCACAGCAACAGCACCTGCCGCCGTTTACACTTTATCGGCACGACCCTGGTTATCTTGATTCTGACGCTGACCATCGGTCGCGGAGCATGGATGCTGTTGTGGGCCCTGCCACTGGCAGGCTACAGCTTTGCCTGGGTCGGGCATTTCTTCTTCGAGAAGAACCGCCCGGCAACATTCCAGCATCCCTTCTATAGCCTGCTTGGCGATTTTGTCATGTACCGGGACATGGTTATGGGGCGCGTTCCGTTCTAGCTGACTTGCGTCACAAGAGAGTTGCCGATGAATGCCAATGCCCGCTTCACCCACATGAAGGACGGCACGCAAGAAGACTGGGCGATCATTGCCGCGGACTTCAGTGCCTACGCAAGACAATTGCCAACACGGATTGTGGCGCACCTGAAGCTGCTGGAGGGTGATTTCGGTGGTTTCCCGCTGGATCGCCTGACCCACTCCCTGCAAACCGCCACCCGCGCCTGGCGCGATGGTCGCAACGAGGAGTACGTGGTCTGTGCCCTGCTCCATGACATCGGCGACACCCTGGGCTCCTACAACCACCCGGATATCGCGGCGGCGATTCTCAAGCCGTTCGTCAGCGCCGAGAACTTGTGGATGGTGGAAAAGCACGGGATTTTCCAGGGCTACTACTTCTTCCATCACCTGGGCATGGATCGGCATCTGCGTGAGCAATTCCAGGACCATCCGCAGTACCAGGCGACCGTCGAGTTCTGTGCCAGGTACGATGCGGCGGCGTTTGACCCGGCATATGACACGCTGCCATTGAGCTTTTTCGAGCCGATGATGGAGCGGTTGTTTGCACACCCCAGGAGCTCGATTTACAAGGCGGCGATGGAAGAGCATTTGCCAGCCTGACAGATCCAGCGGGACCGCTTCGCGGTCCATCGCGAGCAGGCTCGCTCCTACAGGGTTTTGCGGCGCGAGCAGATTCTGTATTCACCAAAAATCTACTGTAGGAGCGAGCCTGCTCGCGATGAGGCCCGCAGGGACACAGTGATTATCAAGCCAGCTCCGCAACCTTGGCCGCCTTCATCTGCGCCTCCCGCGCCTGAGCATCCGCCAGGCGATACAACTCGATCGTGCCATCCCAGTGCTCGATCAGCGCCGTGCACGACTCCACCCAGTCGCCGCAATTG